>NZ_JAMYOJ010000019.1:0-135213 GCF_040319795.1 Mesorhizobium sp. M0862 | reverse complement strand
GGGGGGGTGGCTGGTGGGCCCCCCCCCCTCGCGGTGGGGCCCCCCCCCCCCCCCCCCCCCCCCGTCTTGTTTTTGGTGTGGGGGGCGGGCGGGGGGGGGCCCCCCCGGGCGCAGGGAGATACGCCCTATTTCTTGATCACGGCGTTGGCCTTGGCAGCCGCTTCCTTCAAGCCTGCCTCGGGGTCGCCGCCGAGATAGATCTTCTGCATGGCATCCGAGGTGATCTGGGCGACTTCTTCCCAGCCGGGGATGACCGGCGCAAAGCGGGCGTCGGGCAGCAGCGCGGTGAACGCTGCCAGATCGGCATTGTTGACGTAATAGTCCATCTTGGCCTCTTCCTTGTTCACCGGCAGGAAGCCTTCCCCTTGCGTGAACTTGGCGCGCTGTTCGGTGGTGAACAGGAAGTCGAGCAGCTTCCAGGCCTCATCCTTGTTCTTGGAATTCTTGAACATGATGATGGAATCGGTGACGCCGTACGTGCCGCGCGCGCCGGTCGGTCCGGCGGGGATAGCGGCCACGCCGTATTTCAGGTTCGGCGCCTCGTCCTTGATCTGGTTGGACAGGAAGGGCGCGGTGATCATCATGCCGACCTTGCCCTGCTTGAACAGGTTCTGGACGTCCTCGCGGTTGTTGGAGGTGACGCCGGGTTCCGTCAGGCCTTCGTCGATCATCGACTTGTAGAGCTTGGCGGCTTCGAGCGCGCCCGGCGTGCCGAGGCCCGACGTGCCATCCTTGTTGAGAATCTCGGTGCCTTGCGACCACATCGCATAATAATAATAGACGTCGGTCTCGATCTCCTTGCCTTGCAGGCCGAAGCCGAACGTGCCGGTGCCCAGTGCCTTGATCTTGCGCGCATCCTCCTGCAACTCGGTCCAGGTTGCCGGCGGGTTGGCGATTCCGGCCTTCTCGAACAATTCCTTGTTGTAGTACATGGCGCGCGCCGAGGCCGCGATCGGCAGGCCATAGGTCTTGCCCTCCATGATCGACGGCGACAGGAAGGTGTCGATGAAGCGGTCCTTGAAGTCTGGCTTGATGTAGGCGTCGAGCGGCTCGGCGACATCCTGCTGGACGAAATCGATCAGCCAGCGGGTGCCGATGATCGACAGGTCGGCATTGGTACCGGCCGTGATGTCGGTGGTCAGCTTCTGCAGCAGCACGTCCCACGGCACAACTTCGAACTTGACGGTGATACCCGGGTTGGCTGCCTCGAATTCCTTTTTCACCGCTTCGAAATACGGGCCGGTCTTGGCGCTGTATTCGGCGACGGTTACGCGCACCTCGCCGGCATCTGCCTGCGCGGCCAGGGCGAGCAGGCTCATTCCGGCCATCAGGCCGACAGTCCATTTTGCAAGCTTCATTCGATCTCTCCCATTTGATTGCGCCTGCGCTCTTGCGGCTTCCAGGCGACCAAGGCTTAATGTGACTTTCCTACATTATCCGTGATTTCACGCTGTGCAAGCGGATTATCCTGTTGCTTAATTACATTTCCTAAAATAGCGTTTTCCGACTATCGTGGATCCCAGGGAGGCGCGCAGGGTGGTTTCAACGGCCGAATTCGCGGGCAAGACCGTGCTGGTGACCGGCGCCGGCGGCGGGCTCGGCTCGGCTATTGTGGCGCTGCTGGCCGAACGAGGCGCGCGGGTCGTCGGCTGCGACCAGTCGCAAGATGCGTTGCGCAGCCCACACCTGGCGTCGCGTCACGCCTTCGACCTCCTCGACCGGGCTTCCATCGAGGCGGCGATACCAGCGATCCTTGAGAAAGATGGCGTTCCCGACATGCTGATCAACAATGCCGGCTGGACGCGCGCAGAGACGCTTGCCGCATTGACACCCGATAAGATTGAGCACGAGCTCGACCTCAATCTGACCGGGGTGATGCTGTTCGCCGATCCACTGATCAAGGCGATGGCCGCGCGCGGTTCGGGCAGCGTCGTCTTCATCTCTTCCGTCAACGCCATCGCCCACTTCGGCAACCCGGCCTATGCCGCAGCCAAGGCCGGCATCAATGCCTATGCCAAAGCGATCGCTGTGGAACTCGGCCGCAACGGGCTGCGCGCCAATGTCGTCTGCCCCGGCTCGATCCGCACCGCCGCATGGGACCATCGGCTGGCCAAGAACCCGGATGTTCTCGGCAAGCTCAAGCGGCTCTATCCGCTCGGCCGCATCGTCGACGCCACGGAAGTGGCCGAAGCGGTGGCCTTCCTTGTTTCGGATCGCGCATCGGGGATAACCGGCGCGGTGGTGCCGGTCGACGCCGGACTGACCGCCGGCTTCCTGCCCTTCATCGACGACATATTGGGAGCCTGACCATGACCGATGTCGAGTTCCGCGACCTGTCGAAATCCTTCGGACGCCACAAGATCCTCGAAAACATCAGCCTCGACATCAAGAGCGGCGAGTTCGTCGTGCTGGTCGGCCCTTCCGGCTGCGGCAAGTCGACCTTGCTGCGCATGCTGGCCGGGCTGGAGCCGATCACCGCAGGCGACCTCTTGATCGGCGGCGTGCGCGCCAACGATTTGCCGCCACAGCAGCGTAACATCGCGATGGTCTTCCAGTCCTATGCGCTGTTTCCGCACCTGAAAGCGGCCGACAATATCGGCTTTGGCCCAAAGATCCGCGGCGAAAGCCGCACGGCAATCGACGCCAAGGTGAAAAAGGCCTCTGGCGTCCTCAACCTGTTCTCCTATCTCGACCGCTATCCCCGGGAACTGTCGGGCGGCCAGCGCCAGCGCGTCGCAATGGGCCGCGCCATCGTGCGCGAACCCTCGGTGTTCCTGTTCGACGAGCCGCTCAGCAATCTCGACGCGCAATTGCGCGTGCAGATGCGCACCGAGATCAAGGCGCTGCACCAGCGGCTGAAATCGACCATCGTCTATGTCACCCACGACCAGATCGAGGCCATGACCATGGCCGACCGCATCGTGGTGATGGACCGCGGCAAGATCCAGCAGGTCGGCGCACCGCTGGAGCTCTACGACCGTCCCGCCAACAAATTCGTCGCCTCCTTCATCGGCTCGCCGTCGATGAGTTTTGTCTCCGGCGCCCTGAAGACGACGCCCGATAAAAGCTGGTTCGAATCGGCCGGCGGAGGGCGACTGGCGCTCGGCAGCAAGACGGTGCCGGCTGGCAGCACGGTCGAGGCCGGCATACGGCCCGAACACTTCGTCATCGGCGAGGCTGTCGACGCGATGGCGATCAAGGTCGATGTCGTCGAGCCGACCGGCTCGGAAACCCATGTCTATGGCGCCATCGGCGCTGACACGGTGCGCGCCGTGTTCCGCGATCGGATACAGGTCAAGCCGGGTGAAATGCTGCCGGTCTCGGTCGCGCCTGCAAACATCCATCTGTTCGACACGGCGACAGGCCTGCCGCTATGAGAGCGCCGGCATGAAAACGAAAACACCACGATGAAGACGACAACCCAGAAATGAAAACGCCGGCCGACATCATCACGCGCCTGCAGCTGATGTCGCAGGACGGCACCAAATCGGACCGCCGCCTGGCCGGCCTCGTGCTGACCGATCTCGACTTCGCCTCCAAGGCGGCAATCTCGGAAATTGCCGCGCGCGTCGGCGTCAGCGAGCCGACGGTCACCCGTTTCTGCCGCAATCTCGGCTGCGAGGGTCTGCGCGATTTCAAATTCTACCTGGCGCAGGCGATCGCCATTGGCGGCCAGTATCTATCGCCCGAACCGCTGAACCGCGACGCGCGCGAGCAGCGCATTGCGTCGGCCATCACCGAAGCGGCAATCGCCGCAATCCAGCGCGCCAGCGAAAACCTCGACATGAAGACGCTGGTGGGCGTGGCCGCGCGCATCGTCAGTTCGGGCAATGTGCTGTGCATCGGCTCCGGCGGCATTTCCTCGATGATGGCGACCGAGATGCAGAACCGGCTGTTTCGGCTGGGCGTGCCGGTGCTGGCGCAGATCGACGGGCAATTGCAGCGCATGTATGCCGCGGTCGCTACGTCGGAGACGACGTTGATCGCGTTCTCGGTGTCCGGCTATGCGCGATCGGTCATCGACGCCGTGCAGGTGGCCCAGCAATATGGCGCCACCACCATCGCCGTAACCCCGCCGGAATCAGCGCTCGCCAAGGCCGCCGATACCGTCATCCAGTTCCAGTCGCTGGAGGACGGCAACATCTACAAGCCGACCTCGTCGCGCTATGCTCTGCTGTCGATCATCGACATGATCGTCACCTCCGTGGCCGAGACGCGCGGACCCAGGGTTCTCGAAAACCTGCGCCGCATCAAGCAGAGCGTGAACACGCTGAAGGTCGACGATCCAAAGTTGCCGCTGGGGGATTGAGGACTAACGGCCGAGCGCTTTGATGCTCGTCACCAGCGCCGCCGGATCGCCATTCACGCGTAGCGTCTTCAAGCGAGCGGTAGCGCCAGCAACGACCGACACCGCCGATGCGGGAACTCCCAGCGCCTTGGCGACAAGTCTTTGCAATGCTTGATTGGCGGCGCCATTCTCCGGCACGGCGCGCACGCGGGCTTTTAGGTGGCAGCGCCCGTCGGCCGCCGTCTCCGCGCCTTCGAGCCTGTCCACCGCTGCCTTGGGCGTCAGCCGCACGAACAGGTCGATGCCGTCCTCGCGCAGACGGTACGGCAAGCTGGTGGCAGAGGTCACATCGGCCCGATGCCGAACATCGGCTGAACGGTGTAGTTCAAGAACATGCTGATAAATGTCAGCGCCAAAAGCAGAATGATTGGTGAAATGTCTACACCGCCGAGGTCGGGCAGAAGGCGGCGAATCGGTCGCAAAGCCGGCTCGGTCAGTCGATAGAGCGTGGTACCGATGGAGTTGACGAGCTGATTGCGTGAATTGACGACGTTGAAGGCGTAAAGCCACGAGAAGATGGCCGCGCCGATTATGATCCACCAATAGATACTTAGTGCGGCATGCAGCGTGTAAAAGACGGCGACCATCAGTAGCTCCTTGCGAACGCACGACATGTAGCCACTGCATCCGGAACCGGCAAGACCCGCTTTCCCAAGTGCGCCATGCCGCTATCTTGGTGAGCCGTTTCGTCTTGACAGGAAACCGCAGCCTTCGATAAATGCGCCATCCGCTGGACGGGGCTGTAGCTCAGCTGGGAGAGCGCGTCGTTCGCAATGACGAGGTCAGGAGTTCGATCCTCCTCAGCTCCACCAGCGGATTTTTCCTGCCTGTCGACACATCTGACTTCCGAGACGTCTCGTCAAAGCCCCGTCTTCGCTGCGAGATAGGGCGCCAGGGCAAGCGAGTAGCTGGCGGTCAGATGATGACTGTCCCGCCAGACGATGATGTTGCCGACAACTGCCGGGCATAGTTGCGGCCCGCAAATCGCATCGACCATATCGATAGCGCGCACATTTTTCTGTCCCTCCGCGGCCAGCGCCAACACGTTGCTCCGCTCAATATCGCTCAGTTTGGTGACGCATTTCGTTGGCGTCGAACTCAGGCATTCGCCCGGGTCGAATTTCATATAGGGCGTGTTGCGGATGGCAACGATTTGCGAGCCGGCGTCCGTCAGCCCGCCCCAGAGACTTCGCAGCCCCTCGATCATCACGTCTTGCTGAACCGCTCCGTAATTGGACTGGCTGGTGAAGATCAGATCCGGTTTCAGCTTTAGGATCTCGGCCAGCACCTTTTCGTGCCACTGCGCGCATAAGACGTTGGGTTTGCCATCCGCCGTGATGGCCACGCGGGTGAATGGGCAGGCGGATTTTGTAAAGGTAACCAGTTTGAAGTTGCGGTCCTTTGAGATCTTGTCCAGTGCCGGCACCCACTGGGCTGCATGAGAATCTCCCACCAGAACCATTGTTTTCGCACCCGTGGGATCGCCTAGAGAGCATCGTTTGGGCTCCGAGCTTTCCTCCTGGTGGCACTTCCTTGCATACACGACCGGCACGTCCCGCCTCAGCCGGGCCAGCGGCGGCAGAAGGTTCACACCGTCCGGGACCACGGCGCCGGAGACGAGAGCGGCGGGCCCAGGGTAGGAAGGCGTGCCGATCAGCGCGGTGTCGATGCGTTCGGTCTTCAGAAAGAGCAGCAGGCTGCCGGATGCGGCCACGCATGTGAGAACCGCCGCGGTGCCGTATCCCAGCGGCTTCCACCAGGCGCCGCCCCGAGCTTGCCGGTAGCGCTGCTCAACATATCGATAGGACAGATCCGATAGAAGCAGGGTCGCCGCAATCAGGCCGAAACCGCCGGCAAGGGTCAGCGAATGACCCTGCGCCTGGAAGATGGTGATCAGCGGCCAATGCCATAGATAGACCGAGTAGGAGCGATCGCCGATGAAACGAAGTAGCAAGGAATCGAGCCCACGAAACCGGCCGACTTCAACCTCGCCAGCCAGGATGACAAGCACGGTGGCCAAGGTCGGCAACAACGCACTGACACCGGGAAATGGAGTTGCAGCGGAAAACAGCAAGGCGGACGAAACGATGCCCAGGATGCCGGCAATCGCCAGCCACTGTCTAGTGAGTGCCGCCAGTCGAAACCGGTGTTCGGTCAGCACCAGCAGACCACCCAACGCCAATTCCCACAGGCGGGTATGGCTGACGAAATAGGCCTGGGCCGGATCCGTTGCCGTCAAAACGACAGAGGCGACAAGCGATGCCGCGAAAATGAGCGACATCGCCCCGATCAGGCAGGCTCGCAGCGGAAGGTCACGGCGGCGCGCCAGCCAGATCACGCCGATCATGAGCACCGGCCAGACGATGTAGAACTGCTCTTCGATGGAAAGCGACCAGTAATGTTGCACCGGGCTCGGCAAGGTGTCGGCCTCGAGATAGCTGACCGCAATCGAGGCCAGCCGCCAGTTCTCGACATAAAGAGCGCTCGCCACGATCTGGTTGCCTATTTCCTCCCAGCGCGCCTTTGAGATGAAAAGCAGCGTGCCCAGCAATGCGACCAGCAGCACCAGGGTTGCTGCCGGCAACAACCGTCGCACCCGTCGCGAGTAGAATTCGATCAGTGAGACGCGACCGTCGCGCAGCGCCATCTGTGCCAGCAGGCCGGTGATCAGATAGCCAGAGATGACGAAAAAGACGTCGACGCCGACATATCCGCCAGGCAGCACAGCCGGCCATATGTGATAGACCACGACAAGAGCGACGGCCAGTCCGCGCAACCCCTGTATTTCGGGCCGAAACCGGCGGTCCTGATCGATTGTCACCGGGTATCCCCCAACAGTCTCAGCCGGCC
This sequence comes from Mesorhizobium sp. M0862, assembly GCF_040319795.1. Classification (NCBI taxonomy): domain Bacteria; kingdom Pseudomonadati; phylum Pseudomonadota; class Alphaproteobacteria; order Hyphomicrobiales; family Phyllobacteriaceae; genus Mesorhizobium; species Mesorhizobium sp. M0862. The sequence goes on along the minus strand of NZ_JAMYOJ010000019.1, from coordinate 128,015 downwards.
TGGATCAACCGGCCAGTCCCCGCCACGATCTTCATAAGGGCAGAGTGCCGTGAGGCAAGAGCCGATCGCAGCAGTTCATTCCCTTTCCGTCTCCAGCCCGCTCACCAGCGTGTCGACGAAACCCAGCAGCTCACTTTCGAGGTCGGTGGACGCCAGGCCAATGAAACGGTCTTCGAGCGAGATGGCGACGATCCCATGCACGGCGGAGAACAGCGTGCGCGCGCGGGCCAAAAGCTCCGGCGTTGCCGCCGCCGGGAGCAGCGCCGCCAGCGGCTCGACCAGATGCTGGATCAGCACCGCATGTTCGGCCAGATGCCATTCGGGCACCGCCACGCCTGGCGCCATACGGTGCTCGAACAGCGCCTTCCACGCCATGCGATTGTCGCGGGCGAAGCCGAGATAGGCCTCGGCCAGCGCCTTCAGCCTTGCCCTAGGCTCGGCGACGCCGGTCGCCTCTTGCTGCAGGGCCGCCCCCAGCCTGGCCAGTGTGATCGAATTGACGTGCAGGATGAGCTCGTCGAGGTCTGCGAAGGCGGTGTAGAGCGCGCCCAGCGCGCAGCCGGCATCGGCCGTGATGTCGCGCGCACGCAGACCGGCGAGCCCCGAGGACTGGATGCGCGCTTGCGCGGCCTCGATCAGCCTGCCTTTGAGGTCCTCGCGTTTGGCGTCCCGTTTTGCGGTCATTAACCTTCTCTTATGCGCAATTATGAACACCGTTCATTTTCTCCTTGAACGCCGTTCACAATGTGCTACTTTGCCTCATGAACAACGTTCATAGAGGAGAAACGGAAATGTTGAAACAGTTTTTTGCTCTCGTTCGCGGCCGAAGCTACGAAGCCGCCGAGGCGGTCGTCGACCGCAACGCGCTGATAATCCTGCGCCAGCAGATCCGCGATTGCGCCGACGCTATCGCGGCCGCCCGCCGGGCGGTTGCAATTGCCATCGCCCAGAACGAACAGGAAGTCGCGCAGTTCAAGAAGCTTGTCCTCCGCATCGACGATTTGGAGAAGCGCACGATCGCCGCGATCGAGCAGGGACAGAATGAACTGGCCCGCGAAGCCGCCGAAACCATCGCCATGCTGGAAGCCGAACGCGACGCCTCCGCCGAGGCGCAGAAAAGCTTCGGCACCGAGATCGAGCGTCTCAAGCGGATTATCCGCGTCTCCGAAATGCGCCTGCGCGAATTGCAGCGCGGCCAGCGCATCGTTGCCGCGGTCGACTCGACCCAGCGCCTGCGAGAAAGCGCGCCTGGCTCCAGCCTGTCGGCGCTCAGGGACGCCGAGGAGACGCTGCTGCGCCTGCGCACCAGGCAAAAGCAGATCGACGCCACCGCGGCCGCCATGGCCGAGATGGAACAGTCGGGCGATCCTGCCGCGGTCTCAGAGAAGCTTGCGGCCGCCGGCTGCGGCGCGCCGCTGAGAAGCAGCGCCGACGCCGTGCTCGAACGGCTCACGAAGACCATGACCAAGCCGGCCTGATTGTTATCCAGTCTGATTGTATCCGGCCTGATGGTATCCAGCCTGATTGTATCCAGCCTGAAACAGACCCACGCCCAACCAACCTAACCTTGAAACGAAAGGACCATATCGATGACCCCGAACACCTATTCCCCCAAGGACTCAAGCGCCTGGAAGACCTTCACCATGGCCAGTTTCGCCGTTGCCGCCACAATGATGGCCGGCGGCATCTACTTCATGGAGGCGAGCTTCGCCGCCAAGGGGTTTTATGCCATGGCCGCCATCATGCTCGTGCACACCTCGATCACCATCACCAAGACACTGCGCGACTCGGAAGAGGCAAGCCGCTTCATCAACCGGCTGGAAGACGCCAAGACCGAGAAGTTGCTGATGGAAGTCAGCCGCAGTAACGAAGTGTAACCGGGTTCCCGCTAAACAAGGCTCAACGCGCAAGACCGCTGATCAATCCAGCCAGGATTTTAATCGGTCTTGCCCAATGGAAGTCGCCGCTATGGAAATCGCCCCGATCAACCGACCGACAGCTCATCTGATGACGTCCAGGCGCTTTGCGCCCTTGTTCTGGACGCAGTTCCTGTCCGCCTTCAACGACAATTTCCTCAAGAACACGCTGGTGTTCCTTATTCTGTTCACGCTGGCGGCGGACCAGGCGGCATCACTGGTCACCTTGGCGGGCGCCGTCTTCATGGCCCCCTTCCTGCTCCTGTCGGCGCTCGGCGGCGAGCTCGCCGACCGCTTCGACAAGGCTCTCATAGCCAAGCGTCTGAAATTCGCCGAGATCGCCGCGGCGGGTGTCTCCGTCGTCGGCATCGCCCTGTCGTCCATTCCCGTGCTGATGACGGCGCTGTTGATGTTCGGCATCATCTCGGCGCTGTTCGGACCGATCAAATACGGAATCCTGCCCGATCACCTCGAACGCAAGGAACTGCCCAAGGCCAACGCCTGGATCGAGTCAGCCACGTTTGCCGCGATTCTCGGCGGCACCATAGCCGGCGGCGTCGTTTCCGCCGATGGTATCGGCGTCGCGGTGTTCGGACCGATCATGATGGCGCTCGCCGTCGGTTGCTGGCTCGTCAGCCGCTATATCCCGTCCACCGGTTCGGCGGCGCCCGACCTTGTCATCGACAAGAACATCTTCCGCTCGACCTGGCGCCAGGTCACCGAATTGCGCACCGACACGCGCATCTGGCGCGCCGGCCTGATGACGTCTTGGTTCTGGCTGATCGGCGCCATCGTGCTCTCGCTCCTGCCGGTGCTGATCAAGGATTCGCTCGGCGGCAACGAAATGGCCGTCACCGTCTACCTCGCCGTGTTCGCCGTCTCGATCGCCATCGGTTCGGCCATCGCCGCCTGGATGTCGCAGGGCCGCATCGTGCTGTTGCCGGCACCGGTCGGCACGGCGCTGCTCGCCCTGTTCGGCCTGCATCTCGCCTGGACCATCTCCGGCATGACGCCGTCGCCCCAGGCGGAAACCCTTGGCGCATTCTTCGCCGGCCCAAACACGATCCGCGTCGCCATCGACCTCGCCGGCATGGCCATTGCAGCCGCTTTCCTGGTGGTGCCGACCTTCGCCGCCGTGCAGGCCTGGTCGCCCGAAGCGCGGCGCGCCCGGGTCGTCGCCGCCGTCAGTATCGTCAATGCCGGCTTCATGACTGGCGGCGGCATCATCATGGCCCTGATCCAGACGAAGGTCTCGACCGGCGGCATCCTGTTCGGCCTCGCCGCGGCCAATGCGATTGCCGCCTGGCTGATGCTGAAATATTTGCCGACGAACCCCTTCCGTGACTTCGTCTCCATCCTGTTCCGCGCTTTCCTGCGCCTCGAAGTCGAGGGCATGGAAAACCTCAAGGCGGCCGGCAAGGCGCCGATCCTGGCGCTCAACCATGTCAGCTTCCTCGACGGTCCGCTCGCCTTGACGCTGACCGATGAGGAGCCGGTCTTCGCCATCGACTACACCATTGCCCAGGCCTGGTGGATGAAGCCGTTCATGAAACTTGCCCGCGCTTTGCCGCTCAACCCGGCCAAGCCGATGTCGACCCGCACGCTGATCAAGATCGTGCAGGGCGGCGATCCGCTGGTGATCTTCCCGGAGGGACGCATCACGGTGACCGGCGGCCTGATGAAGGTCTATGACGGCGCCGCCATGGTTGCCGACAAGACCGGCTCGATGGTTGTGCCGGTGCGCATCGACGGGCTGGAGAAGACCTACTTCTCGCGGCTGAGCTCGCAGCATGTGCGCCGCCGCCTGTTCCCGAAGGTCAAGGTGACCATTCTGGAACCGGTCAAGCTCGAGGTGCCGCAAGAGCTGAAGGGCCGCAAGCGCCGCGCCGCGGCGGGTTCCGCGCTCTACCAGGTGATGTCGGATCTCGTTTTCCGCACCCAGGACATCGACAAGACCGTACTGGAAAAGATCATGGAGACGGCGAACGAACGCGGCATGAAACAGCTCGCAGTTCAGGATCCGGTCACCGGTTCTCTCAGCTACAGCAAGCTGCTCACGGCTGCCGCCGTGCTTGGTGAGAAGTTCCAGAACCTTTATGCCGACCAGCAGACGCTGGGCATCATGCTGCCCAACGCCAACGGCTCTTGCGCGACGCTGCTCGGCGTCATGTCCGCCGGCAAGGTTCCGGCGATGATGAACTTCACCGCAGGTGCCGCCAATATTCTGTCCGCCTGCAAGGCCGCCGAAGTCCGCACCGTGCTGACGTCCCGCGCGTTCGTCGAACAGGCAAAGCTCGGCGCTGTAGTCGAGGAACTCGGTCGCTCGGTCGACATCGTGTGGCTCGACGATCTCAGAAAGACCATCAGTCTCAAGGATAAGCTGCTCGGCTTGCTGCGCAAGTCGACGCCGCGCGCGAAACGCAAGCCCGGCGATGCGGCGGTGATCCTGTTCACCTCGGGTTCGGAAGGCACGCCGAAGGGCGTCGTTCTGACCCACCGCAACATCCTGGCCAACGCCGCCCAGGCGGCGTCGCGTATCGACTTCCATTCGGGCGACAAGGTGTTCAACGTGCTGCCGATCTTCCACTCCTTCGGCATGACCGCGGGCACGGTGCTGCCGTTGATCTCCGGCGTGCCGGTCTATTTCTACCCCTCGCCGCTGCACTACCGCCTCGTGCCGGAACTGATCTACGGCTCGAACGCGACGATCATCTTCGGCACCGACACCTTCCTCTCCGGCTATGCCCGCACCGCGCACCCCTACGACTTCCGCTCGATACGCTATTGTTTTGCCGGCGCGGAACCGGTCAAGACAGCGACGCGCATGACCTATATGGAGAAGTTCGGCCTACGCATCCTCGAGGGCTACGGCGTCACCGAGACGGCGCCGGTGATCTCCATCAACACGCCGATGTACAATCGCTCTGGAACCGTCGGCAAGATCATGCCCGGCATGGAATACCGCCTCGATCCGGTCCCCGGCGTCGACGAAGGCGGCCGGCTGTTCGTGCGCGGCCCCAATGTCATGGCCGGTTATCTCCGGGCCGAGAAGCCCGGCGTGCTCGAACCGCTGGAGGACGGCTGGCATGATACGGGCGACGTCGTCGCTATCGACGAAGGCGGCTTCATCACCATTCGCGGCCGCGCCAAGCGCTTCGCCAAGATCGGCGGCGAGATGATCTCGCTCGCCGCTGTCGAAGCGCTGGCCGGCGAATTGTGGAAGGGCTCGCTGTCGGCGGTCGCCACGGTGCCCGACGCGCGCAAGGGCGAAAAGCTGATCCTCATCACTGAGGCATCCGGCGCCACACGAGCGGAATTCCTCGCCTACGCCAAGGCCAACGGCGCCATGGACCTGATGGTCCCGGCCGAAGTGCGGGTGGTCTCAAAGGTACCGGTCCTTGGCTCCGGCAAGCTCGACTTCGCGGCCGTGACAAAAATGGTGCGCGACGAAGAGGCCTTGAAGACCAAGGCCGCCTGACCCGGCTACGGCAACGGGCCGACGCAAGAGCCGGCCCGTTCAGTATGATCAACCCTTCGCATGCCGCTGCGAGATCAGCATCGCCATGCGCTGCACTGCCCGCAGCTCCATTTCCACGCCCGGCGACGATGCCAGCGCCGGCATGTTGAGCGCCACCACGGTCAGCGGATCGAGCGTCGCCAGCAGCACATGGGTCGCCTCATATTTCTCGAACAGCCATGCCAACTGCTCGCGTATGTTCTCGTCCACGGGTGAATCCGGCTGGACATCGGCGAGCGAGCGCACGGGCTCCTGCTCCAGTGCCCGGGCCAGCACCTTGAGGTCGAAATCACCGAGGTCGGCTGCCGGCAGGATCAGCGCGCCGTCGACAAGGATATGGCTCTGCAGGCCGCGCAGGAAGCGCGCCGAATCGGTGAGATCACCCTCGGCCATATGCTTCAGCAACGAGTCGCGGCGCTTCTCCGCGGTGAGGCTGACGCTGTCATTGTAGATGACTGCCAGCAGCGTCGCCGACAGCACGATCACCACGCCCTGCACACTGCCGCGCCAGCCGAGATCGTCGATGCCGCCCAGCGCCAGCCCGGCGAAAACCGAGCTCAGCGTAATCACGGTAAAGGCGCCGATCGTGTCGCGATGGCCGAGGCTCGCGCGTCCAAGGCCGATCGTCAGCCAACACAGGAACAGGATGGCGATGCCGCCAAGCCGAACCGGCACTTCGAACAGGCCGGGCCGGTAGTCGGTGACCATGAACGGAATGATCAACAGCAGCGACAGCGCCATGCGCTCGACCGTGCGGTTTTCGGCCGCCGACAGGCTGTCGCGATCGCGCGTCATCACCAGCCAGCCGATGGCGAGAAAACCTCCGAACTGGAAGGCAAGTAGTACCGCCATCCGCCATGGCTCGGCAAAGCGTTCCGGGATCGGCGCCAGCAGTAGAAACAGCAGGGCGCCGCCGGCGGCAAAGAACTTTAGCGCAAACGGCGCATGCCGGCGCAACAGCCCCTCGGTCAGCAGCAGTGCGGCCAGCGGCAGCAGACCCGCCGCCGCGATGGTGACGAAGCGGAAGAGTGCGAGGCCGGTAGTCCAGTCGAGGATGCGGCAGGCGAGCAGAACCGTCAGCACCCGCAAACCGAACAGAAAACGCCGCGACAGCGGATCGCCCGTGTCGCGCCCGCCTATGATCGATATCACGACAAGCAGGCCAACCAGCGCCGCTAGCGAGGTGATGGTGTCGGCGACGAGCGTGCCGTCGAGGTTCATCATCGGCCGGCTGCCATCAGCTTGCGGATAAACCGAGACGCCACGAATGAAGCCATCAGCGTGTCCATGGTCTCAGCACATTCCATTGGCGGGTGCTATCGGCCCAGTGAACCACCGGCAGCACCAGCCGCTGCAGCGTGGCGGCCGCGCCGGCCACGGCAAGTGCTGCAAGCGAGCGGCGCGGAACCGTGTCGGCGAGAAAGGTGCGCGCCGACTGGAAGCTCATCTGGCCGATCTGCAGCACGTCGTCGCCGCGCCCGTAGTCGAGTTCCTTGCGGCAGAACTCGTTAAAGGTCTCCTCGCGGTGCTTGGCCGTCTCGTCGAAGGTTTTCTTCAGATCGTCCGAGCCGCCCGTATAGGCATTGGTGATGACGAAACGCTCTTCGTCGAAACCCGCTTCGGGGCCGACGCCGAAGACATGGCGGTGCCGCGCCATGATCTGCCGCGCCAGAAGCACATGGGTCAGCGAGCGCCGCGCGCCGGCATGCGGTCCGGGAAACACATTGCTGAACGCCTCCGCGACCATGCCGACGACGGCCGGCACCTGGCTGACGTTGGAGATCCAGATCGGCCTGAACTGGTTGCGCAAAAACATCAGGAAGCAGGTCAGGCCGTAGAGGATCCAGCTGAGACCGCGGCTGCGCTCGTCCGGATCGATCATGACCAGACCGAGGTGCAAGACTTCATAGGGCTTGCCGGCCAGCGAAATCTCCATCAGCGCCAGCGCGTTGAAGGCGATCGGCCGCCCGTCGCTGCGGCGATAGACGATGGTGATGATGGAATGTTCCAGCCGGCTGCGGTCACCGGAAAACACACCGTAGGTCAGGCTGCCGACTTTCAGCGTCTTCGACGCCACCAGCCGCAGATCGCTGCTCAACTGCTCCAGCTCGGCCGCCTTCATCCAGCGCCCGGGCCGCTCCACGACACGCGTCTCGTAGTCGGCGGATACGCGCATGCGCACATCCATGAACCGACCCGGCAGCAGCTGCAGAACCGCCTTGAGCACTATTTTTCCCCGTGGCAAGAACTCCGACCGTATAGTGGCCGCCGTCCACCTAAGACGCGGTAAACCCGAGACGGCAGTTCTTGGTTGTACTCAACAAAGTAAAAGAACAGCTGCCAGCCAGTGCGGGCTCAGCTTTCCGCAGCAACCAGATGGCCGCCGCCGACATCGTTCAGCGCCAGCTTCAGCGGCGCCTCCCCGATCCTGCGGGTGGCGCTCGGGATTTCCTGGTCGAGGCGCGCGAAGCGCGTTCTGCGCTGCGCCGGATCGGGCACCGGCACGGCGTCGATCAGCCGCCTGGTGTAGGGATGGCGCGGGTTGGAAAACACCTGGTCGCGCGTGCCCATCTCGACGATCTGGCCGAGATACATGACGGCAACGCGGTCGGAAATGTTCTCGACCACCGCCATGTCGTGCGAGATGAAGAGATAGGCGACGCCGAATTCGCGCTGCAATTCCTTCAGCAAATCGAGCACACGCGCCTGCACCGAGACGTCGAGCGCGGAGACGCTTTCGTCAGCGATGATCAGTTTTGGTCGTAGCGCCAGCGCTCGGGCGATGCAGACGCGCTGGCGCTGGCCACCGGAGAATTCGTGCGGGTAAAGCTCCATCTGGTCGGCCGACAGGCCGACACGCTCGAACAGCGCCCCCACTCGTTCGCGGCGCTCGTCCTTGGAGGCGATGCCATGAATCACCAGCGGCTCGGCGACGAGCTCGCCGACGCGCATGCGCGGATCGAGCGAAGCGAAGGGATCCTGGAAAATCATCTGGACGTCACGGCACACCGCCTTGCGCTCGTCGCGGCCAAGACCGGAGAGATTGCGCCCGCCAATGACGATGTCGCCGCTATACGGCGCCAGTCCGGCCAGCGCCTTGGCGGTCGTCGACTTGCCGCAGCCGGATTCGCCGACCAGAGCAAGCGTTTCGTTGGGCGCGATCGAGAAGCTGACGCCCTCGACGGCGTGGACGCGGCGGGTGACCTGGCCAAAGATGCCGCCACGCAGATCGAAGCGGACATGCAGGTCGTTGATCTCGGCGACATTGGCCGGTTTCAAGACGTCAATCGCATCCCTGGATTTCTGTCGACCGACGCCACTGCCGATGCGCGGCACGGCAGCCAGCAGTTCGCGCGTATAGTCGGCCTGCGGCTGGACAAAAATATCCGATGTCGTGCCTTCTTCGACCATGCGGCCGTCGCGCATGACGATGACCCGGTCGGCCATTTCGGCAACCACGCCCATATCGTGGGTGATCAGGATGACGCTGGTGCCATGCTGGCGCTGCAGGTCGCGCAACAGTTCCAGCACTTCGCCTTGCACGGTGACGTCGAGCGCCGTCGTCGGTTCGTCGGCGATCAGCACGTCGGGCTCGAGCGCCAGCGCCATGGCGATCATCACCCGCTGGCGCATGCCGCCGGAGAGTTCGTGCGGAAACTGCTTTAACCGGCTTTCCGCCTCCGAAATGCGCACCGCCTTCAACGCCTCGATGGCGCGCCGGCGGGCTTGCGCCGACGACAGGCTGGTATGCGCCTCGATTGATTCGGTGAGTTGCCGGCCGATCGACAGAACCGGGTTGAGCGAGGTCATCGGCTCCTGGAAGATCATGGCGATGCGGTCGCCGCGAATGCGCCGCATCTGGCGTTCGTCGAGGGTTGCTAGGTCGGTGTCGCCCCGATTCCCATCCCGAAGACGGATCATGCCTGACGATATGCGCGCCGCCGGCTGCGGCAAAAGCTGCATGATCGCCAGCGCGGTCATCGACTTGCCGGAGCCGGATTCGCCGGCAATGCAGAGCGTCTCGCCGCGCGCCAGCGTCAGCGACAGGTTGGAGACGACATCGCGCTCGCCGTCCTCGCCGCGCACGCTGACGGAGAGGTTGGCGATGGAGAGGATGGGGTTGTCGGCGAGGGTCATTGTGGGTGGAGCCCTGCGACGGATTGGTTCCGTCGCACCATTCGCACAAACCTTGGCGCTGACCCCCACCCGGACCTCCGGTCCGACCTCCCCACAAGGGGGAGGTAGGGTGGCAGCGCTTTACCCTCCCCCTTGTGGGGAGGGTCGCTGCGAAGCAGCGGGGTGGGGGTGCGGCGCCGACGTACCGTCATTCAAACACGCAACGCGGAAAATAGAACGACACCACCCAGTTCGGCATGTCGACGATCTCGCTGATGCGCAGGTCCCCGCACACCGAGGCCAGCATATAGGCCTCGACCGGATCGATCTGGTAACGCCCAGCGAGCAGATCGACCATCTGCGCCACCGCCTCCTTCGCGCCCGCCATCAGATCCGGCCCAATCCCCGTCGTCACCTCGTAACCCTTGGCGTCGAGATGGCGCGTCACCGGGCCCGGCGTGGTGAAGCGCGGCGTCTTCAGCCTGGCGTCCTTGACAAGGTCGAGCTTGAGCACGACGTCCATCGGGCTCTCGATCGCCGTGCCGCAGACCTCGCCATCGCCTTGTGCGGCGTGCGTATCGCCGACCGAGAACAGCGCGCCGGCCACCTCAACCGGCAGATAGAGCGTCGTGCCGGCAGCGAGATCGCGGATGTCGAGATTGCCGCCGACCCGCCGTGGCGGCACCACCGAGTGAAGCCCCATCTCAGCCGGCGCATTGCCGATGGTGCCGGCGAACGGCTTCAGTGGCACGCGCGCGTTTTTCCCGAACAGCGCCGGTTCGAGCGCGGCTGCATCGTATTTCCAGATGTTCAGCGCCGGTTCCGTGAAGTCGTCGGCGAGCAGGCCGAAACCGGGAATGTTCGCCGTCCAACCGAAGCCGGACGGTTTGAACATCTCGATCGTCACCTTGAGCGCGTCACCCGGCTCGGCGCCCTCGACGAAGATCGGCCCGGTCACCGGGTTGACCCCGGCGAAGTCGAGCTTGACGATTTCGGCGACCGTGCTGTCGGCGTTCAGCTGGCCGCCGGCGGCATCGAGGCACTGGAACTCGATGGTCGCGCCGGGCGCCACCCGCTCGGCCGGGATAAAGGAATTGTCCCAGCCGAAATGGTGATGGCGCCCATGGATGGTGTAGTCGCAGCTATTGCACATCTTTTACGTACACATTGTCATAGTTGATCGGGATATGGACCGGGTCGACATAGAGGTTGTCGGCGCCGCCCATTCGGGCGGATTTCATGGTGAAGCGCTGTTCGTTGAAGACCGGCGCCCAGGGCGCGTCTTCCATCACCTTGTCGTAGATGGCGCTCCACATCTTGTCGCGTTCGCCGGCCTTTGCCGGGTCGACCACAGAATCCGCCTCGGCCGCCTTGGCGTCGAGGTCCTTATTGCAGTACCACGACCAGTTCCAGCCGCCCGGCACCGCGCCGGCGCAGCCGAGGATCGGGCCGTAGAAATTCGACGGATCGGGGAAGTCGGCGATCCAGGCCATGCCGCCCGACCAGATCATCGGCGCGCCGGCCTTGTCACCGCCGGCGGCGATGACATTGGCCTGCGCCAGCGACTGGATGCTGGCCTTGATGCCGATGGCCGCCAGGTCCTGCTGGATCGCCTGGGCAATGCGCGGGTTGGGATCGGTGTTCATGGCGAACAGCTGCGTGTCGAAACCATCGGGATGACCGGCCTCGGCCAGCAGCGCCTTGGCCTTGGCTACGTCATAGGGATAACCTTTGTATTCCTTGTCGTAGCCCGGCATCGACGGCGGCAGCGGCTGGTTGGCCGGCACGGCGCGGCCGTTGATGATCTGGATGATGCGCGCCTTGTTGAGCGCCATGTTGACGGCCTGACGCACCTTCACATTGTCGAACGGCGCCATGGTAGTGTTCATGGTGACGTAGCCGGTGTGCAGCTGACCGCCTTCGACGACGCGCGCCTTCTGCTCGGGATCGGCCATCACCTCCTGGAATTTTGCCGGCGCAATGCCGTCCCCGGGCACATCGATCTCGCCCTTCTGCAAGCGCAGCAGCGCCACGATCGGTTCCTGGCCGATCTCGAAGGTGATCTTGTCGAGATGCGGCAGGCCCTTGTGCCAGTAATCCGCATTGCGCTCGAAGACGATGCGTTGGCCGAGTGTCCACTCGGCGAGCTTGAAGGCGCCGGTGCCCACCGGATGCTTGCCGAAATCGGCGCCATATTTCTCGACCTCTTCCTTCGGCACGACATGGGCGAAATTGATGGCCATGACATGCAGGAAGGTGGCGTCGGGCCGGGTCAGCTCGAACTTCACCGTGTAGGGATCGACGACGGTGACGCCGGAAAGGCCTTCGGCCTTGCCGGCGGCGACATCGTCATAGCCCTTGATCGAGCCGAAGAAGCCAGCGCCGGGGCTCTGCGTCTTCGGATTGGTGACGCGGTCAAGCGAATATTTCACGTCGTCGGCCGTCATCTCGCGGCCATTGTGGAATTTCACGCCATGGCGCAGCTTGAAGGTGAAGGTCTGGCCGTCGGGCGAAATCTCGTAGCTTTCGGCGAGGTCGGGCTTCAAATTGGTGGTGCCCGGCTCGTAATCCATCAGCCCATCGAACAGGCTCTTGATCATCGACCAGTTCTGCCAGTCATAGCCGATCGCCGGATCGAGGGTCGCAACATCGTCCTTGTAGGTGATGGTGATGGCGCCGCCTTGCTTGGCGTTGGGATCGACCGTGTCTTCGGCGCGGACGCTTGTCATGCCGAGCATGAGGGCCAAGGCGGATGCCGCGACTGTGGATGCGAGAAACTTTTTCATTGTTGTGTTCCCTTTCTCTGTTTCATTTTCATCTGAGCTTGATGCGGGGATCGATGAACGGCGCGATGATGTCGGCGAGCAGATTGCCGAGCACGATGGCGAAGGCCGACACCAGCGTGACGCCCATGATGATCGGAATGTCGACGCGCTGGATCGCCTGCCACGCCAGCTGACCGATGCCGGGCCAGCCGAACACGCTTTCGACGACGACGATGCCGCCCATGAAGATGCCGATGTCGATGCCGATCATGGCGATGACCGGCAGGATGGCATTCGGCAGTGCGTGGCGGAATATGATGGCGCTGCGCGCCAGGCCCTTGGCCCGCGCCGTGCGGACATAATCCTGGCGCAGGACGTCTATCATCGACGAGCGCATCATGCGCGCATACCAGCCGGCGCCGAGTACGCCCATGGTCAACGACGGCAGCACCAGATGGCGCCATGTGCCGTAGCCGCCGATCGGAAACCAGCTTAGCCGCACGGCAAAGACGTAGAGCAGCAACAGGCCAACCACGAATTGCGGCGCCGAGACGCCGACGAAGGAGGCGACCATCAGCGTCTGGTCGGTGGCGGTGCCGCGCTTGACGGCCGCGATCAGGCCCATCGAGAGCCCGATCAGCAATTCGCAAAGGATGGCGCCGACCATCAAAAGCAGGCTGGCCGGCAGCCGCGAGACGATGAGTTCGGTGACCTCCGAGCGCTGGATGTAGGAGCGGCCGAGATCGCCGCTGAGTAGCTTCGTCAGATAGTGCCAGTACTGGACCACGAAAGGCTGGTCGAGGCCGAGTTGCTGGCGGATGTTTTCCACCGTCTGCGGCGTGGCACTGCGGCCGGCGATCTGCCGCACCGGGTCGGCCGGCAAGAGGTAGAGCAGCGCAAAAGTGATCAGCGAGACGCCAAGCAGGATGAGCAGCGACTGGATCAGCCGGCGGCCGAGATAGGCGATCATGACCGGCCCCCCATTATTCCCGGCCCCTTTGCGTCGGATCGAGGATGTCGCGCAACGCGTCGCCGATCAGATTGAAGGCCAGCGCCAACGCGAGGATTGCGGCGCCGGGGAAGAACACCAGCCAGGGCGCGGCCTGGAAATAGGTCTGGTTCTCGAAAATGATGTTGCCCCACGACGCGGTCGGCGGCTGCACACCGATGCCGAGGAAGGAAAGCGTCGCCTCGAGCAGAACCGTGGTCGAGATGCCGAGCGTGCCCCAGACGATGATGGTCGGCAGCAGATGCGGCAGGATGTGGCGAAATAGGATGCGCGGCGCACTCGCCCCGATGCTGCGCTCGGCATCGATGAACTCGCGCTCGGCCAGCGATGAGGTCTCGGTGTAGATGACACGCGCCGTCTGCACCCAGTTGACCAGCGCGATGACCATGGCGACGATCCACAGACTCGGCTGAAACACTGCCGCCAGGCAGATGGCGAGCAGCAGCGCCGGGAACGCCATCATCAGATCGGTGAAGCGCATCAGCGCACTGCCGATCCAGCCGCGGAAATAGCCTGCGGTGACGCCCACCAAAGTGCCGATCAAAAGCGCCACGCCATTGGCGACGATGCCGATGATGAGCGAGGTGCGGGCGCCGTAGAGGATGCGGGTCAAGAGGTCACGTCCGAGCAGGTCGGTGCCGAGCCAGTACTGGGCGCTGGGCGGCAGCGGCGAGCCCTCGATGGTCAGGCCGTCGAACATCTGCTCGTTGGGGTCATAGCCGGTCAGCCGGGGCGCCAGCACAGCGCCGGCAAGGACAATGGCGACGATGACCAGGCCGAGCAGCGCGAGGCGGCGTTTCACCAGCCGGCGCCAGACACCGGCGCGCGGTTTTGCCGGCATGCGCACCGGTAGATCAGGCGCGATGGGACTGGTCATCGCCGCCTTCTTCCCCCGTCGCTTCCTCGCTTGTCATTGCCACGATCCGACGCGCGGCATCCTCGACGCTGATCTGCCAGCTCATCGCCAGCGAACGCAGCTGCGCATAGGCGCGCTCGTCGTCGCTGCCTTTCGACAAGGCCGTCACCGCGCGCACGATGGTCTGGCGCTCGGCGACGCGCTGGCGCAGCGACGCTATCTCGCCGGCTAAATGTTTTCGGGCCTCGAAACTCTGTCTCGCGATCAACAGAGCGCTGTAGACGCCGGCATTGCCGACCGGCTTCAGCAGCTGCGCATCGGCCTTGTGCGACAGCGCCCATTCGATACGCCCCGGCGCCTCGGAACCGATCAGCGCCACCAGCGGCATCGGCGCCTCGCCCGGCTTCCACGGGAATTGCTCGTCGAAACCGAGATCGGCATCGAAGAAGACGAAATCGGCGGCGAGAGCTTCCGGCGGCAATTCCGGCCAGCAGTCGATCGTAGCCAGGCCGATGGCCGACAATTGCCTGGTGATGGCCTGCACCGTCGGATGCGGGCGATGCAGGATGAAAGCCCGCGCGCCGCCGAGATTGGGGATGCGCGTCCGGGTCATGACACCACTCTCAGACGCGGACGGCCGAACGTCTTGGCGGGGTCGTAGCGCGACAGATATGGATCCGGCGCGACCTCATCCTCCTGGCTGACGACCTCGAAGAAGCCATCGGCGATCCGGCCGATGATCACCGGCAGCGTCGCGTGCTGGGAGTGGGCGTCGATGGCGATCGGCCCGAGCCGGGTGGAGAAGCGCCGCTCGGCGAAGGCTTTGGAAAATTCCGCCGGGCCGGCATCAGTGTCGCGCGACAGCACGTCGGCCATCACCTGCACCGAGGCATAGGCGGAGGCCTCGAAGGACGAAGCGAAGGCAGCCGGCCGGGGCGCGAAATAGGGCCCGACCGACAGATGCCCTTTCCCTGTATCGCCGATCGCCGGCAACTCGCCTTCGGTGAGGTTGCAGGAGATGACGGGGCAGTTTTCCGGCCTGAATGCCGCATCCTCATCGCCCAGCTCGCGGTAAGCCGCCAGGAAGGCGTAGGATGAGGTGCCGATCAGATTGTTGAGGATGAAGCTCGGCCTCGTCGCCCGGATTTCCGCGATCAGCCGCGACACGTCGGTCTCGCCGATGCGCAGATAGCGCTCGCCCAGCACTTTGCCGCCGGCATCCGCGATCAGGTCGCGCGCCACGCGGTTCATCTCCCAGCCCCAAATGTAGTTCGAGCCGAGCAGGAAGCCGTTGGCGCCGAAACGCGGCACGACATGCGCCATCAGCGGAACCAGATGCTGGTTGGGGCAGGCGTGCATGTAGACGACATGCTCGTTGGCCTCGAACCCTTCATAGGGGCAGGCATACCAGAGCATGCCGGCGGCCTTCTCCAGCACCGGGATGGTTTCCTTGCGGCTCCACGAGGTGACGCAACCGACGACATGGCGCGCGCTGCTGGTCCTGAAAATGTCCTCGCACAAAGTCGCGTAGCGATCGGCATTACTTTGCGGATCGCGCTCTACCGGAACCAGTTCGATGCCATAGCTCCGATCGGCATTGATGTCGGCGATGGCGCGCATGGCGCCCATCCGGCACGCATCGGAGACCAGCTGGTAGCTGCCCGAGCGGGAATACAGGATGCCGATCTCGATACGCCGTTTCAAACCGATCCTCAGAAATGACAATGCCCCGCAGCCAGCGCCGGAGGGCGAGGCATACGAGGCATGTTTGCCGCCCGGCGACCAAGGCCGGTATTTTGCGCTAGCGTATTCGGTCCGGCGGGTCAGTCAAGCGGGAAAGTACGTGGTCATGGGATCGGCCTTGTCCGGCTGCTTCTAGTTCCGCAGCGTGAACATCAAAGGCGCCACGACAGCCGTACCGGCCTTCTCAGGCGGTGGCGCGGGCACCGTCGCACCCTGCAGAATGCCGAGCGCGGCGCGATCGAGATCGGCGTCCCCCGAAGATCGTGTCAGCCGGACGGAGGTCACCTTGCCCGAAGCGCTGACGACGAAGGTCACATTTGCGGTACCCACGGCGCGCCGCGACCTTGCCGCGCTCGGGTAGCGCTTGTGCCGATTGATCCATCCGATCAGCTGGGAGTTCCATTTGCTTGCACTGACTGATGATCCTCTCGATTGCGAAGCCTTCGGCGCCGACGCCTTCGCCGCTGCCTTTTGATCGACACTGGCGGTCACGACCGCTTTCGCCGGCGCGGCCTTTTCCTTCTTCTCTTTCGGTTTCGGCTTGGGTTTTTCGGCAGCCTTCTTCGCCTTCTCGATCGGCTTGGCCTCCACCGGCTTGGTCTCCGCCGGCTTGGTCTGGGGCAGCGGAATGACCACATCCGGCGCTATGGTCGGGACGATGTCGGGCACCACCTCATCCAGCGGCGGCGATTGATCGGGCTGCTCGGCCGCTGCCGTCTCGATCGGAGCGGTCTTATCGAGTTGAGCCGCTTCCCTCTTCTCGGTGACCAGCTCCGGCTTACCGGGCTCGGGCTCCACGACGGGCTTCAGTTCGGCAACCGCCTCCTCGATCTGGTTCGGCGGCTCGGGCGTCACCACGTCGGCCGCTGAGTCCACCCGCACCGCCGGCGCCACCATCATCGGCGACAGCTCGATAGCCACAGCCGGCGGCGGGCCGCCATCGGCCATGTTGGCCAGGCTGAAGCTCTGGACGGCATAGACGAACGCGACATGCGCGCCGACAATGACAATGGCCGCAGCCGCCCACAAGCCAATTTCGCGCACGCCGGCGCGCGGCGGGTCGGCCGCGGGGGCGGCGGCCAGTTGCGTCACGGGGCGGCGCCCGGGTGCGCCGCGGATGCGTCCGCCGGCACCGTCTCCAGCCCCACCAGCGCGATCTTCAGATAACCGGCGCCGCGCAGCAGGTTCATCACCTCCATCAGCTCGCCATAACCGACCGCCTTGTCGGCACGCAGGAAGATGCGGGTCTGCTTGTCGCCCTTGGTTCTGCCGTCGAGCACCGCGGCGAAAGCCTGGCGCGGCACGCTGTCATTGCCGATCGCCAGCGTCAGATCGTCCTTCAGCGTCAGGAACAGCGGCGTTTCCGGCCGGGGTGCTGGCGTCGCCGTCGAACCCGGCAGATCGACATTGACGTCGACTGTCGCCAAGGGGGCAGCGACCATGAAGATGATCAGCAGCACCAGGATGACGTCGATGAACGGGGTGACATTGATCTCGTGGTTTTCTTCGAGATCGCCATCGATAGCCTCGCGAATTCTAGCCGCCATGGCCCATCACTCCGCCGCCAGCGCGGGCGCCTGCGGCACCGTGCGGAAATCGAGATCGCGGCTGACCAGCCGTTCGACCCCGGCCGAGGCATCGGCAAGAAGCTGCCGGTAGCCGGCTATCGACCGCGCAAAGACGTTGTAGATGACCACCGCGGGAATGGCCGCGACCAGGCCCATCGCCGTGGCGAGCAGCGCCTCGGCGATGCCGGGCGCGACGACCGCGAGGTTGGTGGTCTGCGCCTGCGAGATGCCGATGAAGGCGTTCATGATGCCCCAGACGGTGCCGAACAAGCCCACGAAGGGCGCCGTCGAGCCGATCGTCGCCAGCACGCCGGTGCCGCGCGACACGCGCCGCGCCGCCGCCGCCTCGATGCGCGACAGGCGCGACGTCACTCGTTCCTTCAGCCCGTCGCCGGTAACATGGCCGAGCGCACCGGCCGAAAGGGCAGTCTCTTCCTCGGCCGCCCGCACCAAAAGCGCACCGGGGCCGCCACTGTTGCCAAGCGCGCGCCCGGCCTGGCGCAGCGTGGCGGCATTGCCGATGGCGCGCGCAGCGCGACGGGCGCCGAGCTTGCCGAAGAGAATCTCCAGCGATTTGGCCAGCCACACCGTCCAGGTGACGAGCGAGGCGAAGGCCAACCCGATCATCACCGCCTTGACGATGATGTCGGCGGCCATGAACATGCCCCAGGGCGACAGATCGTGCGGCAGCGTCAGCGATATTGCCGAAGGCTCGGCCTGCGCGGATGCACCGGGCTGGGTTGCCGGCTGTGGCGCGGTCGGCGCCGCCTGCCCGGCAGTTGGCGAAGCCGGCGCGACAGGCGCAGCCGGTGCGGGCCGTTCGACTGCGACCGGGGAAGGCTGGGCCGCCGACCGGGCAGCTGCAGCGGGTTCCGTCGTCACCCTGGGCTGCGTGTTTGGCTGCTCTTGCGCAGCAGCGCTGCCGGCCGACAGCATGACCGCGGCCAGCGCCGCCAACAAACCATTTCTGGACACGCTTCTTCCTCGCTTCGTCATTGCACGTACGATCGGCTGGTCGGTGACGGAATGTCGACCCCGGAAATCCAGCCACTGGTTCTGGCTTCTCTCAAACGCGGCACAGCCGCTGGAAACAATTCAGGCGGCCGAGTGCCCTGCTTGACTATAAAACATGAGTTTACTAGTCAACAAACAAGATGGCTTTTTTGGCCAACGATTATCGGCGCGATGTCTCAGCGGCACATCGTCCTGGCGTCGGTCTACCTGGTGTCGTCGCACTGAGGGATGGACGGCCGCAGGGTTGCTGGGCCACGATACCGGGCAGCAATTGAGGCAGGCTGCGATGATCAAGGCGATACCGTTCGATTTCCCCTATGACGGCCGGCTGGTGCCGGCAAACACCGCGTTGCTGGTCATCGACCTGCAGGAGGATTTCCTCTCGCCGACCGGCTATTTCGCCAGGAAGGGTTATGACCCCGCGCCGCTGCGCGCCATCCTGCCGACAGTCAACCGACTGATATCAGCGGCACGCGCGGCCGGCCTCACCATCATTCACACCAGGCAGGGATATCGCGGCGACATGGCCGACATGACGCCGTACGAGAGATGGCGCCGCAAGCGGGCGGGTCTCGAAGGCACCGACGTGCTGCTGCGCTCCGGCCCCGGCTTTCAGATCGTCGCCGACATCGACGTCGCGCCGCACGACATCATCGTCGACAAGACCTGCAACAGCGCCTTCACCTACACCGACCTGGAACTTGTGCTGCGCGCACGCGGCATCACCCATCTGATCTTTTCCGGCTGCACGACCGATGTCTGCGTGCACACGACGCTGCGCGAGGCCTGCGACCGCAATTTCCAGTGCCTGACCATCGCCGATGCCTGCGCCAGCGGCGACCAATACGCGCATGACGCGGCGCTGCATATGGTGACGGTGGAGGACGGGGTATTTGGTACGCTGACGGAATCTGACGCGGTGTTGGAGGCGCTGGCAGTGCTGAGTGGTGATTAGACGCTGGCGGGACAGCACCCCTCTGCCCTGCCGGGCATCCCCCGCAAGGAGGGCGATCAGACATCACGTCGGCTTTCGCCAATTACCAACGTTGAGAGCCGGCGCTCAAGCTGCCAATCTTCCCCTTTGAGGGGGAGATGTCCGGCAGGACAGAGGGGGGTGCTGTCCCCGCCGGCGTTCCCGATCGCGATCTCGCTACCCAGCTGCGTGAATATCCGACCCGCCCCGCGAGGCAAACGCGCCGGGCTGCGGCACCTCCGCCTCACGGCGTGCCAGCGAATTACGCAAGAGCGCGATCGTCTCGCGGCCGACGCCGGCGATCTCGCGCGGCCTGTCGACGCCAACGATCATGAACTCGCTGATGCCCAGCGCCGCATAGGACAGCAGCGACAGGGCGATCTGCGCCGGTGGTCCGGAAAGTTCGACCGCCTTGTGTCCGACGGTAGAGGCGCCACCCTCCGAGCGGACCCGGACCGGAAGCGCAAAACGCAGCTTGCCGGCGCGGCCATGCTCGGCGGCGGCGCTGCGCGCCCGTTCCATCAGCTGGCGGATCTCGTCGGGCGAACCAGGCGCCAGCTCGAAGACGTCGGCATGGCGGCCGGCGACCTTCAGCGCCGTGCCGGACTGGCCACCCATGCGGATGGTGATATCGACGCCATGCGGCCCCTTGCGCGGCACATAGCCACCCTTGATGCTGTAGAACGCACCTTCATGGTCGAAGGGCCGGTCGTTCGACCACAGCCGCTTCAGCAGCACCAGATATTCGTCGATGCGCTGCCAGACCACGGTGTGGCCGACCGGACGCGTCTCGGCATCGTCGTCATCCAGCGGCTCGCTCAGCATCCTCAGCGCCAGCCGGCCGCCGCTCCTGGCGTCGAGCGCCGCCAGTTGCCGCGCCGCAACCGCAGGCGCGATCACGCCGGCCCAGTGCGTCAGCACCACTTCCAGCGACGAGGTGCGGTCCAGCGCCTGGGCGGCGATGTCCATATTGGTCAACAGCCCGGCCGGGTCGTCGACGACGATGTTCTGGAAGCCGGAATCCTCGATCAGCGACAGCTTTGTCGCCGTCTCGACGAAATCATAGAAGAACGGAACGGCCGAACCGGCGTCGGCGGCATGCGTTTTACCGGGAACATGCGTGAACTCGATCGGCATTGCCATCTCCTCCATCACGTTGGATGTATGTCGCCCAAAAGTGGCCCCGGTTTTTGAGACGACGACATGCGTAAAAACAAGCGGTCAGCGCCAAAGCGCATCCGCATTCGGTTCATCAACTCCGGTCACTCACTGAAAGCGATAGGTCGCCACCCTTCGGCCTGAACGGGTCAGGGAATCAAGCCGAGCACGACTGCCCCGGTGAACACGAACGCAAGGGCAAAGACGAGATAGGCGAAGGCGCCGGCATAGGCCGGGCGGAAAGCCTGGCTATTGGCCAGCCTCTGGCTGGTGCGGTCCGTCTCGGCGTTCTGGATATAGGACATATCGACCTCCGTCTTGCGGATTAATCTATAAAATCAGTAGACTTTGTCGAGTGCTATTTTTTGGCGATATGTAGAACGATTTTCTCAGTATGCCTTATTATTTGGTTTTGGATTGCTGGGGGACCCCTGCTGGCGACAAGCGAGCGACAAGCTTGGCCGACGTCTGCATAGGCGATAGCATCGCCATTCCGGCATAAATGCGGATCATTTCGATCGGGAACGGGAACAGAACATGGGTACAAGACTAGCCGGCAAGATTGCAATCATCTCGGGCGGCGCGACCGGAATGGGCGGAGCGGCCTCGGAATTGTTCGCCGCCGAAGGCGCCAAGGTGGCGATCATCGACCGCAATGGCGAGGCGGCGGCAGCCACTGCGGCGGCGATACGCGCGCGGGGACATATCGCCGAACACTGGGTGGCCGACGTCTCGGACGAGGCGCAGGTCGAGGCCGCAGTGAAGGCGGCGACTGCCAGGCTCGGCCCGGCCACGGTGTTGTTCAACCATGCCGGCACCATCGTGATAAAGCCGTTCCTGGAGACGACAGTGCAGGAATGGGACTGGCTGCATGCGGTCAATGTCCGCTCGATGTTCCTGATGACGCGCGCCGTGTTGCCGGGCATGATCGCTGCCGGTGGCGGTTCGATCGTCTGCACCTCGTCGATCTCGGCTGTGGCGGCCACACCCATGGAGGTGCTCTACGACACCACCAAGGGCGCCTGCCACATGTTCGCGCGCGCCATCGCAGTCGAATTCCGCGACCGCAACATACGCTGCAACGCCGTCTGTCCCGGCTTCATCCGCACGCCGCACGGCCTGCGCGAGGTCGCCGATCTCGGCAAGCTCGGCGTCGACGTGTCGGACGCCGCATTGGCCGCACAGCAGGGCCGCATCGGTGAGCCGGAGGAAGTGGCCAAGGCAGCGCTGTACCTCGCCAGCGATGAGTCCAGCTTCGTTAACGGGACGCATCTGTTTGTCGATAATGGTTTTACGGCGATGTGAGTATCCCAGGCTTGGCGCCCTTCCTCTCCCCCGTCGATCGGGGGAGAGGAAGGGCGCCAAGTCCTACTCGCCTTACCGCTCTTCTCGTCGAAACGGCTTCAGCAGCGCCGACGGCGCAACCGCGTTGCGTGACATCACGGCCATCGCGACGATGGTGAAAATGAAGGGCAGCATCAAGAACGCCTCATAGGGAATATGCCCGAGGCCGCTCGCCTGCATGCGCAATTGTAGCGCATCGACGAAGGCGAACAGCAGCGCCGCGCCCGCAGAGCGCCACGGGTCCCAGCGGCCGAACACGACCAGCGCGATCGCCACCCAGCCACGGCCCGACACGACACCAAAGGTGAAGGCGTTGAACTGTGCCATGGTGAGGAAGGCGCCCGCAAGCCCCATCAGCGCACCGCCGAGGATGACCGCCTGGAAGCGCGTGGCGATGACGCTGACCCCAGCGGAATCAGCGGCGCGCGGGTTCTCGCCGACCATCCGCACCGACAGCCCCCAAGGCGTGCGGTAGAGCACGAAAGCAGCGACCGGGATGGCAATGATTGCCAAGTAGACCAGCGCAAACTGGTTGAAAACCGCTGACCCCAGAACCGGAATATCCGACAGCAGCGGGATCGGCAGCGTCTGAAAACCCTTGATGCTGGGCGGCACCGATTGCTGGCCGAAGGTCAGACGGTAGAGGAAATAGGCAAGGCCCGACGAGAACAGGGTGACGCCGATGCCGCAGACATGCTGGCTGAGGCCGAGCGCCACCGTGAACAGCGCATGCAGCGCGCTCATCGCCATGCCGGTCAACACCGCGGCCAGCACCCCGAGCCACAGGCTGCCGCTGAGGCTGGCGGCGGTAAAGCCGGTCATCGCGCAGAGCAGCATGATGCCTTCGATACCGAGATTGAGCACGCCGGCCCGCTCGGAGAACATCTCGCCCAGCGTGGCAAATGCCAGCGGCGTGGCGATGCGGATAATGGCGGCGAGGAAGCCGACCTGAAAAATCTGTTCGAACACCGCGCTCATAAGGCGGCACCGACGCGGCGGATGCGATAGGCCGTGAACAGCAGCGCCACCAGCATGGCGAGCAGCGCCGTGCCCTGGATGACATCGCTGAGGAACGCCGGCACGCCGGTGGCGCGCGACATCGCTTCGGCGCCGGTCATCACGGCGGCCAGGAAGATCGCCGCCGGTACGACGCCGAGCGGATTGAGCCTGGCCAGCATGGCAACGACGATGCCGGAATAGCCATAGCCCGGCGAAATGTCGCTCATCACCTGGAAATGCACGCCGCCGACCTCGCCGACGCCGGCAAGCCCGGCCAGCGCGCCCGACAGCAGCGCCGTCGAGATCAGCACCCGCTCGACATGTATGCCGCCATAGCGGGCGGCTTCCGGGCTTTCGCCGGTGACCCTGATCCGGAAGCCGAGCGTGGTGCGCACGATCAGGAACCAGATCAACGGGGCCGCGATCAACGCGGCGATGACACCCAGATGCAGCCTTCTGCCTTCGAGCAGCACCGGGAAATTCGCCGAATCCTCGATCGGCGGCGAGATCGGATAGCCGCTGAACGAGTCCTTCCACGGCCCCTCGATCAGCGCCATCAGCGCATAGTAGATGACCGAGTTGAGCAGCAGCGAGCTGACGACGTCATCCACCTTGAATTTGACCCTGAGCGTCGCGGGCACCAGCGCTACCGCGGCACCGGCAGCAGCGCCCGCCAGCGCCATCGACAGGATCGCCAGCGCGCCCGGCATTGGGATGGCGCCGACGAAGCAGCTGGCCACGGCGCCGGCCAGCAATTGGCCCTCGGCGCCGATGTTCCAGAATTTGGCCCGGAAGGCGACGGCCACAGCCAGCCCGGTGAAGATCATCGGGGCGGCGCGCACCAGCGTTTCGGTGATGGCATAGCTGTCGCCGAACGAGGCCGACAGCATCACGCCATAGGCCTCAAGCACGCCGGCGCCTGCCAGCGCGATGAGGCCGCTGCACAGGACCAGCGCTGCGCCGATGGCCAGCAGCGGCAAAGCGAGATTGAACCAGGCGGGGGTGGAACTGCGGGCTTCGAGGCGGAACATCAGCTATGCCCCTCCGCCGCCCAGACGGTCGCGCCGCCCTTCATCCGCCTGCCGGCACCTTCTCCCCGAATAGACACGGGGAGAAGGGATCCGGGCCCTATGCAACTCCCCTCTTGCAGCTGTGGTGATTGGCGAAACCATGGGTGAGAGCCCCTCTCCCCGTCTCTATACGGGGAGAGGATGCCGGCAGGCAGGTGAGGGGCAGCGCTGACGCTTAAAGTCAGCCAAAAGCGGGCAGTATTATTTGAGGTTTCTGCGAGGAACCGAGTGAGAAAGTCCATCTAGGCTCTGCCCTCCGCCCCGGTCATCAGCAGCCCAAGCCGCGCGATGGTCGCATCGGCGCTGTCCAGCGTGCCGGCGATGCGGCCCTCATACATCACCGCGATGCGGTCGCAGAGCACCAGCAGCTCTTCGAGATCCTCGCCGATGACGATGATCCCGCAGCCCTTGGCACGCATGTCGAGGAATTTTTCGTGGATGAAGCGGGCGGCACCGATGTCGAGGCCGCGCGTCGGCTGCGAGACGATCAGCACCTTCGGGTCGAAAGCCAGTTCGCGCGCCAGCAGCGCCTTCTGCAGATTGCCGCCCGACAGCGCGCCGGCGCGGGTCATCGGCCCGGGGCACCTGATGTCATAGGCCTTGATCTGTTCTTCGGCGAAGGCGCGGATCGCATCTGGCTTGAGCAGGCCCCGGCTGCTGAAAGCCGCAGTACCAATGCGCGGCAACACCATGGAATCGGCGAGCGGCAGATTGGTGACCAGCCCGGTCGTCATACGGTCTTCCGGGATGCGGCCAAGGCCGAGCGCCTGCACCTCGCGCGGGGAGAACCGCGTCACAGGTTTGCCGGCTATCGTCATCACGCCGGCGTCGGGCGCGCGCGTGCCGGAAATCACCTCGGCCAGTGCCCGCTGGCCATTGCCGGAGACCCCGGCAATGCCGAGGATTTCGCCCGCGCGAACGGCAAGCGATACATCGCGCAGCGGCGTCCCCGAATGCCGTGAGGTGGAAATACCGTCGAGCGTCAGCACCGCCGCGCCTGGGGTCGAAGGTCCTCTTGCCGGCGGCACGATCTCATGGCCGCACATCAGCTGCGCCATTTCTGCCGATGTCGTGTTCGCCGGATCGTCGACACGGCCGGCGACGCGGCCGTGCCGCAACACGGTGCAGCGATGGGTGAGCGCCCGCACCTCGTTCAATTTATGCGAGATGAAGATGATGCCGAGCCCCTGCGCCGCCATCGAGCGCAGCGCCGAAAACAGCCCGTCGACCTCGCTCGGCGCCAACACCGCCGTCGGCTCGTCGAGGATCAACAGCCTGGCGCCGCGAAACAGCGCCTTGACGATTTCGAGCCGCTGCTGCTCGCCGACCGACAGCGCGGAGACAGGCAGGTTGGGGTCCAGCGTCAGCCCATACTGACGGCTGATGTCGGACAACCGGGCAAGTCCGCCGGCGCGGTCGATGCGGCCGGATTTGCCGGGAATGCCAATCAGAAGGTTTTCCAGGACCGTCAGCCTTGGCGCCAAATGAAAATGCTGGTGCACCATGCCGATGCCGGCGGCCAGCGCATCGGCCGAACTGGTGATCCGCACGGTCTTGCCCTGGATAAGAATTTCGCCGGCATCGGGCGCATAGGCGCCGAACAGCACATTCATCAGCGTCGTCTTGCCGGCGCCGTTTTCGCCCAGCAGGCCGAGGATCTCACCTGGGGCGACGCTTAGATCGACAGCCTCATTCGCCTTGACGGCGCCGAAGCTCTTGGTGATGCCGCGCATTTCGATGAGAGGGGCGGACAAGGATGCTCCTGCGGAGATACCCCTCCCCCTCGAGGGGAGGGTGCCGAGCGAAGCGAGGCGGGTGGGGTCACCTCAACTGCCTCAACCCATGACTTAGCAGGATGGAGCACTTCGCGGAGGACCCCACCCGGCCCTGCGGGCCACCCTCCCCTCAAGGGGGAGGGTACGCCGAGCTAATCCGAAACCGGCGTGTTCTCATCCACATCCACCCGGAAATTGCCTTCCAGGATCTCGGCCTTCTTCTTCTCGACCAGATCCTTCACATCCGCCGGCAGCGTCTTGTCGAATTTATGGTAGGGCGCCAGGAACGACCCGCCCTTGGCCATGCGCGAGAAATCGCCATAATCCTGCGCGGTGAAGACACCGGCCTTGACCAGCTTGATCGCCTGCTCGACCGTCGGATACATGTCCCAGACCGGCCCGGTTATGACCGTGTCGGGGCCGAGGCTCGACTGGTCGGACATGTTGGAGATGGCGAGGATCTTCTTGTCCACCGCCGCCTCGATGACGCCGAAGCGCTCGGCATAGATGACATCGACGCCGGCATCGATCTGGGCGACCGCCGCTTCCTTGGCCTTGGGCGGATCGAAGAACGAGCCAATGAAGGCGACCTTCTTCTTGATGTTGGGATTGACCTCCTTGGCGCCGGCAAAGAAGGCGTTGACCAGCCGGTTCACTTCCGGAATGCCCATGGCCGCCACCGCGCCGATCGTGCCCGACTTCGACATCTTGCCGGCGATCATGCCGGACAGATAGGCCGGCTCGTGGATCCAGTTGTCGAAGACGCCGAAATTGGGCTCGGCCGGGCCGGCGCCCGAGCCGAACAGCCATGCCGTCTTCGGGAACTGCTTTGCCGTGCGGCGCGATTCACGCTCGGCGGCGAAGGCGTCGCCCAGCACCAGCTGGTACCCGCCTTGCGCATATTCGCGCATGACGCGGCTGAAATCGGCGGTCTGCACCTTTTCCGACCATTTGTATTCGATGCCGAGTTCCTTCTCGGCCTTCTGCAGGGCGACGTGGATCTGGTTGTCCCACGGCTCCTCGATCGGCGTGGCGAAGATCGCCGCCACCTTCAGCTTCTTGTCCTTGGCGAGGGCTGCACCCGGCAGCATGGCTGCGGCCAGGCCAAGTGCGCCGAGTTCCAGCACGTCGCGCCGCGACAGGCCGGTCGATTGCGATTTGTTTTTCCGGTTTTCCATCTAGTGCCCCTCTGTTTGACAGCCGTGTCGAGCCGACTGTTCCGAAATCAGACGCGGAACTATGGAACGGGTGCGGACTTTTGTCCACATGGTCAAATTTGGCGGGACTGCTGCCGGGCTCACGCCTTTTAGCGCAGCGCTTTCTCGCCGCCGGCTACGGTGATGACGCCGACGATGATCAGCCCGGTCAGCAACAGCCGAACGCCGGCGCTGACGCCGAACGTGTTGAGCATGGTCAGAAGCAGCACCAGGAACAGCGCCGCGCCCCAGACACCGGGAACATTGGCCTTGCCACCGGCGACCGAGGTGCCGCCGATGACGACGACGGCGATCGAGGCCAGCAGGTACTCGTTGCCGATATCGACATTGGCGCCGCGGAAATAGCCGGCGAGCAGCGCCCCGTCCATGCCGCCGAGCGCGCCCGACAGCGTGTAAGTCAGGAAGCGGGTGCGGCCGACATTGACGCCGGCAAGCCACGCGGCGCGGATGTTCTGGCCGATCGCCAGCACCGAGCGGCCATAGATCATGCGCTGCAAGGCGATGGCCGCACCGATGCTGAACAATACGGTAAGGATCGCCAGCACTGGAATGCCCAGGATTTGCCAGTTCGCAAAATCGGCAAAGCCGGGCGGCGGCTTGATCTGCAGGCCACGCCCATAGCTGATGTCGATCGACTGGATGATGAAGCTGGCCGACAGAGTGGCGATGATCGGCGGGATCCTCAGCGCCCAGATCAGGAGATAGTTGACGGCACCGATGGCGGCGCCGCAGGCGAGCGCGGCGAGCAGCCCGACCACGATCATGGAATCGCTGCCGCCCATGACCTTCATGGCGACGGCACTGGCGAGCCCGATATTGGCCGGCAGCGACAGGTCGACATTGCCTGGCCCGAGCGTGATGACGAACATTTGGCCGACTCCGACGATGACGGTGAACACCGCCAGCGACAGTGCCGCCGTGACCATGCCACCGCCGCCATAGCCGCCGGTGAAAGCGATGGTCGCCAGCCAGACGAACATCGCGCCGATGAACGACCTTATCCAGGGTTTGGCGGCCAGCGATTTAACCAGCGTCATCGCTACCTCTCCCTGCGGCTGATCAGGACGCGGGCTGCCAGCACGATCATCAGGATGGCGCCGTTGGCGGCGACCTGCCAATCCGGCGGAATGTGCATGAAGGTGAGCAGAGGCGATGCCGCCAGCGCCAGTGTCAGCGCGCCGAGCACGGCGCCGATCGGCGACACCCGGCCGCCGACGAACTCGCCGCCGCCGAGAATGACGCCGGCGATCGCCAGCAGCGTGTAGCCATTGCCGATATTGGCGTCGGCCGAGGTGGTGATGCCGATCAGCGCCATGCCGGACAGAACGCCGAATAGGCCGGTCAGCGCAAACAGCACGATCTTGGTTCGAAGCAGCGACCAGCCAGCGCGCCTGAGCGCCGCCGGATTACCGCCGGATCCCCGCAGGATGACGCCATAGGAGGTGCGCATCAGCCCAAAATGCACCACCGCTGCGATCGCCAGCGCGGCGATGATAGGGAACGGAATGAAGGGCGGCTTGAAGGCCATCAGCGACAAGAGCCAGTCCGGCGCCTTGCCACCGGGCTTGGGCAGCACCAGAATGGCAAGCCCCTGCCAGACGAAGCTCATGCCCAGCGTCACCACGATCGACGGCAGATTGCGCAGATGGATCAGTGCGCCGAGCAGCGCATAAACGCCTATGGAGCCGAGCAGGATGATCACGCCGAGCAGCGGCGCGTCCTTCAGCCAGGTCGCGGTGACGCAGCCGACAAAGCCGACAAAGGTGCCGATCGACAGATCGAGCTCATTGCCGGCGATGACGAACATCTGGGCGATCGTCGCCAGCGCGATCGGAATAGCGAGGTTCAACATCAGGCTGAAGCCGAAATAGCTGATGGCGCGTGGGTTGAGCCAGGCGATGGCGATAACCACCAGCGCCAGCGACAGCGCCGGCAACAGGCTGCGCAGCAGGCGCGCGCGGGCCGCGCTGCTGCGCGGCGAGGACGTAGGGCCGGGAGCGACTGCCGTCATCTCAGGCCGCGTCGCCGAATGAGGACTGGATGATCTTTTCCTCGGTCAGCTCGTCGCGCGTGAGATTGGCGACGATGCGGCCGTTCTTGAAGACATGGATGTGGTCGCAATTGTCGAGCTCTTCGGTCTCGGTGGTGTACCAGAGGAAGGTCCGGCCCTTGGCCGCCTCCTCGCGCACGAGATCGTAGACCTCAAGCTTGGTGCCGATGTCCACGCCGCGCATCGGATCGTCCATCAGCACGATCTGCGCATCGGAACCCAGTGCGCGGGCAAACAGCGCCTTCTGCTGGTTGCCGCCGGACAGCGAGAAGATGTTGTTGGTCATGTCAGGCGTGCGGATGCCGATCTTCTGCTTCCAAAACTCAGCAAGCTCGGCCTCGCGCTGCGGCGAGATCAGCAACCCTTTGCGCAGCCGCGCCAGCGAGCGGATGCCGATGTTTTCGGCAATAGACCATTGCGGGAAAATGCCGTCCGATTGGCGGTCTCCGGCCACCAGCGCCACCGGGGCGGTCACCTCGATATCAAGCCTTCTACGCGTCGCGGCGGCAAAGATCGCCAGCAACAGGTCGGTCTGGCCATGGCCGGCAAGCCCGGCAAGCCCGATGATCTCGCCGGCGCGAGCGACAAGCTCCTTGCCGTCCTGCTGCCGCTCGGGCCGCGCCCGCACCCTGAGCGGGCCCGCCGCCGGCCTGGCGGCGATCTCCGCCGCGATCTTCTCGCGCGCTTCCGCGCCGCCCATGGTGGCCACCAGCCGGTCGCGGTCGAACGCTTTTGCAACGTCCGTGGCGACCACCTTGCCGTCGCGCATGACCACGATGCGGTCGGCATTCTGCAGCACCTCGCCCAGCACATGCGAGATCAGGATGCAGCTGCCCCCGGTGGCTACGAAACGGCGCACGAAGGCAAGCAGCTGGCCCGCAGTATGCGCGTCCAGCGAAGAGGTCGGCTCGTCGAGAATGACCAAGTCGAGCGGATCGCGCGTCACCGTGAAGGCGCGCGCCACCTCGACCATCTGCCGCCGGCCGATGGAGAGATCGCCGGCAATGTCGTCTGCCGAGATGCCGTGATCCGGAAAGATTTCGTCCAGCTTGGCGGCAATGAGAGCAGCCGCCTTGCGTCGCCAGCCGAAGCCGGTGAGCGCCGGATGGTTGATGCGCGTATTCTCCGCGATACTGAGGTTAGGGCAGAGCGACAGTTCCTGGAACACGCAGCGTATGCCGAGTTTCAGCGCGCGCGCCACCGAGTAGTCGGTTTCGGCATTGCCACGCACCGCGATCTCACCGCCATCGGGCTGCAGCGTACCGGCCACCATATGCATCAGCGTCGATTTGCCGGCTCCGTTGTGGCCGACCAGCCCGACGCATTCGCCTGATACAACATGGAAGTCGACGCCGTTAAGCGCCCGAACGGCGCCGAAATGTTTTTCGGCGCCGTTCAGCCTGATGATGTCCAAATGGGCGGCGCCGAAATGTTTTTCGGCGCCGCCCAGTCTGATGATGTCCGTATTGGCCTCAGGCATGCTCAACGATATCCGGTCGGTCATGCCGCTGGCAATGAATGCAATGCATCACTTGATATTGGCTTTGATCGCCGCGATTGCGTCTTCCTGGCTGTATTCGTGGGTGGCGACGCCGCCCTCCTTGATTTTCGGCAGCTCGGTCTCGAAATTGTCCTGGGTAAAGGCGAGATACGGCACCAAAAGGTCATGCGGAATGTCGGTGCGGCCGTCGAGCACCTGCTGCGCCACCCAGAAGGCCAGCGACGACACGCCGGGCGCGATCGAGGCCGACCAGGTCTGGTAGCCATCCTTGTCCTTCTGCTCCTTCCACCATTTCAGCTCGTCCTGGCGGTTGCCCATGATGATGGTCGGACGCGGCTTGCCTGCGGCGGCAAAGGCTTGTGCCGCGCCATAACCGTCACCGCCCTGGTCGACGATGCCGACGATGTCGGGCAACGAAGGCAGGATCGTCGCGACCGCCTTCTGCGCCGTCGTCTGGTCCCAGTCGCCGGTCACCGAACCGACGATCTTGAACTCGGGATGGGCGGCGACGCCTTCCAAGATACCGGCATGGATGGCATCGTCGATCGAGGTGCCGGCAAGGCCGCGGATTTCCAGCAAATTGCCGCCCTTGGGCTGGAACTTGGCCATCTGCTCGACTTCCTGCTTGCCCATGTCCTTGAAGTCGACGACGACGCGGTAGGCGCAAGGTTCGGTGACGGTCCCGTCGAAGGAGACGACGACGATGCCGGCATCGCAGGCCTGCTTGATGGCGCCGTTCAGCGCATCCGGCGATGCGGCATTGATGACGATGGCGTCATAACCCTGCAGGATCAGGTTCTGCACCTGGGCAGCCTGGGTCGGCACTTCCTTGTCGGCGGTGGTGAAGATGTCGGCGGCGCCGACGATCTTATCCTCCACCGCCTTCTTGGTGACGATGCCGTAGCTGTCGAGCATCGCCTGGCGCCACGAATTGCCGGCGTAATTGTTGGAGAAGGCGATCTTCTTGCCGCTGGTGTCGGCAAGCGCCGTGCCCGAGGCGAGCATCGCCGCCAAAGCGCTCAGGACGAGCAGTGTCTTCATGTCATAATCCTCCCATAGATTGTCGGCCCCGCCGACTGTTGCAGATGGTTTTGGCGTTGTCTGCCTGTTTTTTATCTATTGTCAGACAAATTCAGATACGCCCGCTTGTCAACTGCGATCGATCACGCTTGGACGATCAACTTCAGGTGCGGCGGTTGAAAAGCCTTCGCGTGCTGGTCTAGGGAAGGGTCCAGGAGACCATGCATGGCAGCGATGCCGCCGACCCTTCCCCCCAGTGCACCCAAAAGAATGGGCGCCCCCGGAATTCCGGCGCGCTGGACGTCAAGCGCCAAGAGCGGCGTAGGTGCCGCGCTTTCGCCGGCGAGCCGCGTCTGGTTCACGCTCAGCCATGGCATCGTCAACGAGGTCTATTATCCCGGCCTCGACAGCGCCTGCACGCGCGACATGGGACTGCTGGTCACCGGTCCCGGCGGCTGGTTCTCCGAGGAGAAGCGTGACGCCACGCATGCCATCGAGCCGTTCGAGGACGGCGTGCCCGCCTACCGGCTGATCAACGCGACGGCGCGTTACCAGATCGAAAAGCGCATCCTGGCGGATCCGGCGCGCCCGGCCTTGCTGCAGGAAACCAGCTTCACGGCACTCGAGGGCGTGGCCACGGACTACCGCGTCTACGCCCTGCTGGCGCCGCATCTGGTCAGTGCCGGCATGGGCAACACCGCCTGGACCGACGAGCACAAGGGGAGGCCGATGCTGTTCGCGTCCGGGCGCGGCACCTGCCTGGCGCTTGCATCCTCGCTGCCCTGGGGTGATTGCTCGGCCGGCTATGCAGGCTTTTCCGACGGCTGGCAGCAACTCAGCCGCGCCGGCCGGCTCGATCCGGCCTGCCAAAGGGCGGAGGACGGCAATGTCGCGCTGACCGGCGAGATCGGCTTTTCCTTACGCAACAGCAAAGCCTTGCTTGCGCTTGGGTTTGGGGCAACGCCGGATGAAGCGGCCGAAAACGCCGCCGCCAGCCTGAAACGCGGTTTTGAGCCGGCGGCAAAGGCCTATGTCGCGAAATGGCGGAAATGGCAGGCAGGCCTGACGGCGCTCGACCACCATGATGCATCCGGCCTCAACACCTACCGCGTCAGCACAGCGGTGCTGGCGACACACCTGTCGCTGGCGAGGCCCGGTGCGGCCGTCGCCAGCCTGTCGATCCCCTGGGGGTTCAGCAAGGGCGACGACGACCTTGGCGGCTATCATCTGGTCTGGCCGCGCGACCTTGTGGAAACCGCGGGCGGCTTCCTCGCCGCCGGCGATCCGGCGCAGGCGCTTGAGATCCTTGCCTATCTCCGTTCCATCCAGCAGCCGGACGGCCACTGGCCACAAAATGTGTGGCTCGACGGCTCGCTCTATTGGCCGGGCATCCAGATGGACGAATGCGCCTTCCCGCTGCTGCTTGCCGATGCGCTGCACCGCGCCGGCCACCTGCCGCGCGCCAAGCTCGCCGCCTTCATGCCGATGATCGAGAAGGCCGCGTCCTATGTCGTGCGCAATGGTCCCGTCACCGGGCAGGACCGCTGGGAAGAGGATGCCGGCTACAGCCCATTCACGCTCGCCGTCGAAATATCGGCACTGCTTGGCGCCGCCGATCTGTTCGACGTTGACGGCAAACCGGAACCGGCTAACTATTTGCGCGAGGTCGCGGATTGCTGGAACGACCAGATCGAGCGCTGGACCTATGTCAACGGCACACCGCAGTGCCACGAGGCTGGCGTCGACGGCTACTACATCCGCATCGCGCCGGCCGACGGTTCAGGCGCCGCATCGCCGAAGGACGGCTTCGTACCGATCAAGAACCGTCCGCCGGGCGATACCGACAAGCCGGCCGAAGCGATTGTCAGCCCGGACGCGCTGGCGCTGGTCCGCTTCGGCCTCAGGGCCGCGGACGATCCGCGCATCGTCGGCACGGTCAAGATCATAGACGCGCAACTGCGCTGCGACCTGCCGCAAGGGCCTCTCTGGTATCGCTACACCAGCGACGGTTATGGCGAACACGCCGACGGCGCGCCCTTCGACGGCAACGGCCAGGGCCGGCCCTGGCCGTTGCTGGCCGGCGAACGCGCCCACTACGAGCTGGCCGCCGGTAACAAGGACAAGGCGGCAAGCCTGCTCAGGACATTCGAGGCTTCGGCTGGCGTGGGCGGTCTGCTGCCGGAACAGGTCTGGGACCGCGCCGACATACCGGAGCGCGAATTGTGGCTGGGCAGGCCGTCGGGCAGCGCCATGCCGCTGGTCTGGGCGCATTCGGAACACATCAAGCTGTTGCGCTCGCTCCGCGACGGCGCCGTCTTCGACATGCCGCCGCAAGGCGTCAAGCGCTATGTCAGGGACAAGACCGGCTCGCCGCTGAGGATATGGCGCTTCAACAACAGGCTGCGCACCATGGAAGCCGGCAAGACGCTGCGGGTTGAACTGCTGCAGCCGGCACTGATCCGCTGGAGCGGCGACCAGTGGCAGACCAGCCATGAAATCAACACTTCCGTGAATGTCTTTTGCGTCCATCTGGCGGATCTGCCGGTGGCCGATATTCCGCGAGGTAATACGATCGTCTTCACTTTTTTCTGGCCCGACGGCGACCGTTGGGAGAATGTCGACTTCACCGTCGGCATTGAGAACTAACTCGCCAGCAATTTTCTTTCCTCAAGCGACTAGGACAAGACCATGCAGATCGGAATGATGGGACTAGGCAGGATGGGCGCCAACATGGTGCGCCGCCTGATGCGCGACGGCCATGAATGCGTCGTCTACGACATCAACCCGGCAAGCGTTGCCGGCCTGGTTGCCGATGGCGCCATCGGCGCCGCATCGATGGAGGAGTTCGTCGGCAAGCTTTCCAAGCCGCGCAGCGCCTGGCTGATGCTGCCAGCGGCGATCACCGGCAAGATCGCCGACCAGGTGGCGGCGCTGATGGAACCCGGCGACATCATCATCGACGGCGGCAATTCCTATTATCACGACGCGGTCGACCAGGCGGCCGAACTCGCGGCCAAGGGCCTGCACTATGTCGATGTCGGCACCAGCGGCGGCGTTTGGGGCTTGGAGCGCGGCTACTGCCTGATGATCGGCGGCCCCGATACGGCGGTCAAACACCTCGATCCGATCTTCGCCACGCTGGCGCCCGGCGCCGATGCCGGCGCCACGCCCGACAAGGCGGGCGGGACCGCACCCTTTGGCTACCTGCATTGCGGACCGAGCGGCGCCGGCCATTTCGTCAAGATGATCCACAACGGCATCGAATATGGTGTCATGGCCGCCTACGCCGAAGGCATGAACATCCTGAAATCGGCCAATGCCGGCAAAAGACAGCGCACTGCCGACGCCGAGACCAGCCCTTTGGAAAACCCGCAATACTATCAGTTCGACATCGACCTGCCGCAGGTGGCCGAGGTCTGGCGCCATGGCAGTGTGATCGGCTCCTGGCTGCTCGACCTCACCGCCGGCGCTCTGAAGAGCGACCCGGCATTGGCCCAGTTCGGCGGCCGCGTCTCCGATTCCGGTGAAGGCCGCTGGACGCTGAAGGCGGCGATCGACACCGGCGTGCCGGCGCCGGTTCTGTCCTCGGCTTTGTTCGACCGCTTCTCCTCGCAGGGCGAATCCGAATTCGCCGACAAGCTGCTGTCGGCCATGCGCTATGCCTTTGGCGGCCATGTCGAAAAGCCGAAGGCCGGCAAGTGAAGGCCGCAGGGGAGACTCGCAAGATGAGCCCGGAACGGTCCGACACGCTGGTGCTCTTCGGAGCAACCGGCGACCTTGCCCACAAGAAGATATTTCCGGCCCTCTACCAGATGGTAGCCAAGGGGACGCTGACCGAGCCGGTGATCGGCGTCGCCTTCGATGCCTGGGACATCAACCAATTGCAGGCGAGGGCCCGCGACGGCATCGTCAACGCTCTCGGCAAGATCGACGAAAAGATCTTCGCCAAATTCGCCAGTCTGCTGCGCTATGTCAGCGGCGACTACCGCGACGGCGCGACCTTCGAGAAGCTGAAGACGGCGCTCGGCTCGGCGCAGCGGCCTCTGCACTATATGGCGGTGCCGCCGACCATGTTCGAGACCGTCGTCCAGGGGCTGGAGCAATCCGGTACCGCGCATGGCGCGCGGCTGATGGTGGAAAAGCCGTTCGGCCACGATCTCCAATCGGCGCGCTGGCTGAACCGCGTGCTGCATCTGGTGTTCGAAGAGCAGTCGATCTTCCGCATCGACCACTATCTCGGCAAGGAGGCGATCCAGAACCTGCTCTATTTCCGCTTTGCCAATTCCTTTCTCGAGCCGATCTGGAACCGCAACTTCGTCGAAAGCGTACAGATCACCATGGCCGAGGACTTCGGCGTCGAAGGCCGTGGCAAATTCTATGACGATGTCGGCGCTATCCGCGATGTGATCGAGAACCATCTGCTCAACATCCTTTTGCTGCTCGCCATGGAACCGCCGGTCGGCCGCTCGGCCGACGATCTGATCGACGAGAAGGTGCAGGTGCTGCGCGCCATCCGCACGCTGACCAAGGACGACGTCGTGCGCGGCCAGTTCACAGGCTATCTCGCTGAACCCGGCGTGAAGCCGAACTCGCCGGTCGAAACCTTTGCCGCCGTGCGCTTCATGGTCGACACCTGGCGCTGGCAGGACGTGCCCTTCTTCATCCGCACCGGCAAGAACATGCCGGTGCATGTGACCGAAGTGATCGTGCGGCTGAAGCGGCCGCCGCTGGACGTCTTCGATCCGATCAAGCCCAGCGACGCCAATTACGTGCGCTTCCGCATCGACCCGCAGGTGGCGATCTCGATCGGCGCGCAACGCAAGGCACCCGGCGACGACATGGTCGGCGAGCAGGTCGAGCTCACCGCGCTCGACGATTCGAAGGGCGACATGCCGCCCTATGAGCGGCTGATCGGCGATGCCATGAACGGCAATGGCCAATTGTTCACCCGCCAGGATGCCAGCGAGCTTGCCTGGCGCATTGTCGGCCCGGTGCTCGGCGACACCACGCCGCCGCATATGTATGAGCCGAAGACCTGGGGGCCGGCCGACGCCATGGCCAGCTTCGGGCCGCCCAACGGCTGGATCAATCCGAGTTGAGCAATTCAGGAAGGTGCGAGCGGTTTTTCCGTCCGGAATTGCGTAAAAACAAAGAGTTGGAGCGTTCCCCCGTTCCCTGAAACGGGGGAATGCGCCAAGTGAGCGGAGGAAACGACATGGCCAAGGCAGCCAGGCCCGCGAAGGCCAAGGCCGAACCGATCGTGCTGACGATCGATGTCGGCGGCTCGCATGTGAAAATCCTCACCAGCGCAGGCGGCGAGATGCGCCGAGCCGATTCCGGACCGGACCTGACACCGCAGCAGATGGTCGCCACGGTGAAGACGCTGGCCGAAGGGCTGGCCTATGACGTGATCTCGATGGGCTATCCCGGCCCGGTCAGGCACAACAGGCCTTCGCTCGATCCCGCCAATCTCGGCAAGGGCTGGGACGGCTACGATTTTGCCGCCGCCTTCGGCAAGCCGGTCAAGGTCGTCAACGACGCGCTGCTGCAGGCGATCGGCAGCTACGATGGCGGGCGCATGCTGTTCCTCGGCCTCGGCACCGGCCTGGGCGCGGCGATGATCCTCAACAATGTCGGCCAGCCGATGGAACTGGCGCATCTGCCGTACCGCAAGGGCGGCAGTTTCGAAGATTATGTCGGCGAGCGCGGCCTGGAGAAATACGGCAAGAAGAAATGGCGCAAATACGTTTTCGACGTCGTCGGGCGGCTGCGTGCGGCGCTGCAGCCGGATTATGTCGTCATCGGCGGCGGCAATGTCGACAGACTGGATGAATTGCCCGCCACATCCAGGCGCGGCGACAATACGCGCGCTTTCGAGGGCGGTTTTCGACTATGGCGCGACAAGGCGCTCATC
Source organism: Mesorhizobium sp. M0862 (assembly GCF_040319795.1). NCBI lineage: Bacteria > Pseudomonadati > Pseudomonadota > Alphaproteobacteria > Hyphomicrobiales > Phyllobacteriaceae > Mesorhizobium > Mesorhizobium sp. M0862. The sequence continues at coordinate 90,490 of NZ_JAMYOJ010000019.1, read as the reverse complement.
GTCTGATAGTATTAAAATTCAGTATAGTTGTTCAAAATGACGTGTGGCGCGATACGAAGTCATTGCGTTACGCAGATTTGGCGATTAGATCGGTGGCACCGGATGGAATCATCTGGCGCAACCGCACATATGCGGCAAGACAAATGACTAGAGCGGATTTCCGGCTCCGCTGGGACCACTCTGGGAGTTTCCGCCACCCCCCTAGCGACGGAGAGATAAATTGGCCGACGACAGCAACGACTCTGACAAGGACATCGACCTGCTCGAGCTTACCGCCCATATCGTGTCCGCTTACGTCGAGAAGAACCGCTTGCCCGTTGCCGGCCTGAGCGATCTCATCGCCAGCGTTGCGGCGTCGATCGGCGGGCTCAGCCAGCCGCCGGCCCCAGTGGCGGCGCCGCAGATCCCGGCCGTCAATCCCAAGCGGTCGGTGACGCCGGACTACATCATCTGCCTCGAGGACGGCAAAAAATTCAAATCGCTGAAGCGCCATCTCGGCGTCCATTTCAACCTGACGCCGGAAGCCTATCGTACCAAATGGGGCCTGCCGGCCGACTATCCGATGGTTGCCCCCAACTACGCGGCGTCGCGCTCCGAGCTGGCCAAGTCGATCGGCCTCGGCCGCAAGGCCGCAGTGGCGCCGCCAGCCAAAGCCAAGGGTCGGAAGGCCAAAGTCCCGGCCTGAGTGGGCTCAGCGCCTCGGCGCTGAGCCAATCGTTTGGACGACTGGAACAGAAGCCTGCCAGCGAATGAGCCTTGGCAGGCTTCGTGCTTTTGTACACCACAGAGATTGCTTTGGGGGAGCAGCGATGAACTACGCCAGAATGGTGATCGAGAAAGAGGCGCCGGAGGAATACGGCTACGATCGCATCCGCTTCAATCTCTCCGAAAGCTCGATCGCCGATCAGAAACTCTCCGACGTCGGCCTGTCGCTGCCGGATCTCACGCTGTTCTACGGCGAGCATCGCGGCGACAAGGAGTTGCGGGCGCTGATCGCAGCGCAAGACAAAGGCATCTCCGCTGACGATGTTCTGGTGACCGCCGGTGCGGCGGGCGCGCTCTTCATCATCTCGACCTCGCTTCTGTCGGAGCGCGACCACCTTGTCGTCGTCCGGCCGAACTACGCCACCAACATCGAGACCCCCAAGGCGATCGGCTGCGCCATCTCCTATGTCGATCTCGATTTCGACGCAGGCTTTGCCATCGATTTCGGCCGCGTCGCCGCCAGCATGCAACCGAACACCAAGCTGATCAGCGTCACCTGCCCGCACAACCCGACCGGCACGATGATGGGCCGGGCCGATCTCGACGCGCTGATTGCGCTGGCCGAAGCGAGCGGCTGCCATCTGCTGGTCGACGAGACCTATCGCGACCTCTCCTATGGACAGCGCCTGCCGGCGGCGGCTTCTCTCAGCCCCAAGGCGATCAGCGTCTCGTCGCTGTCGAAAGCCTTCGGCATTCCCGGCATCCGCATTGGCTGGCTGATCACCAGCGATGCCGAACTGCAGGAGCGCTTCCTCGCCGCCAAGGAGCAGATCGGCATTTGCGGCAGCGTCATCGACGAAGGCATTGCGCGCGGCATGCTGGGGCGCCGCGACGCTTTCCTGGCCGCGCTGCTGCCCGAGATGGCGAAACGCCGCGACATCGTGCAAGACTGGATCGACCGCGAGCCGCTGGTCGACTGGGTGCGGCCACAAGGCGGCGTCGTCGGATTTCCAAGGCTCAATGTCAGTCCAGACTTCGACCTCGACCGTTTCTACGTCAATCTCTTGGAAAACCACGGCACCTATGTCGGTCCCGGCCACTGGTTCGATATGCCCAAGCGCTTCTTCCGCGTCGGTTTCGGCTGGCCGAAAGAGGCGGAATTACAGGGCGGCCTCGACGCCATCACCGCCGCGCTGAGGCAGTAACGTCCGCGTGCAATCGGGCGAGCGGCTGGAAAACCGCTTGATCCAGGCCCGATTTTCACGCATACGCGCCCCGAACTTTGATAAGTTTCATCGGCCGGAACAGCGCCCATTTCCGGGAAGTGCCCCGCCGGCCAATGCAAGCAACGGGGCCTGTATCCATGACATCCCATTCCCATACACCGCCTGACCGGCGTTACGCCGCCTTCCGCCATCGCTCCTTCCTGAGCTATTGGGCGGCGCGTTTCCTGACCACCTTCGCCACCATGATCGTGTCCGTCGCCGTCGGCTGGCAGATCTATGATCTGACGCGCGATCCCTTCGATCTCGGCATTGTCGGCATCGTCCAGTTCCTGCCGTCGCTGCTGCTGGTGCTGGTCACCGGCGTTGTCGCCGACCGTTTCGGCCGCCGCCTGATCATGGCGCTGGCGACGGTAGTCGAGGCAGGTTGTGCGCTTGTCCTGTTGTACTTCACGCTGCGCGGTCTCGTCAGCCCGCTGCCGATCTTCATCGTGCTGGCTATGTTCGGCCTGGCGCGCGCTTTTTATGGGCCGGCCTCGTCGTCGCTGTTCGCCAACCTTGTTCCGCCGGAAGATTTCGGCAATGCGATCGCCTGGAACTCGTCCGCCTGGCAAACGGCGACCATTGTCGGCCCGGTCGCCGGCGGCCTGCTCTATGGCGTCTCGGCCGAAGCCGCTTACGCCGTTGCCTCCGTGCTGATGCTGGTGGCCGGTCTGCTGATCTTCACCATTCCGAAACCGGCCCAGCAGAGCGCCACCGACAAGCCGACGATGGAGACGCTGTTTGCCGGCTTCCGATACATCTGGAGCGAGAAGATCGTCCTGGGCGCCATCTCGCTCGACCTCTTCGCCGTGCTTCTGTCCGGTGCCTCGGCGCTGCTGCCGGTCTATGCCCGCGATATTCTGGAACTCGGCCCGTGGGGCCTCGGCCTGCTGCGCTCGGCGCCCGGCATCGGCGCCATCTGTGTCGCGGTCTGGCTTGCCGGGCATCCGCTGCGCGACAATGCCGGCAAGATCATGCTCGGCTTCGTCGCCGGGTTCGGCGCCTTCACCGTGCTGTTCGGCGTCTCGACCATCACCTGGCTGTCGATCCTGGCCCTTGCCGGCCTCGGCGCCACCGACATGTTCAGCGTCTATATCCGGGAGACGCTGATCCAGCTGTGGACACCCGACGAGGTGCGCGGCCGCGTCAACGCCGTCAACCAGGTCTTCGTCGGCGCCTCCAACGAAGTCGGCGAGTTCCGCGCCGGCACCATGGCGGCGCTCATCGGCACCGTGCCGGCGGTGGTGATCGGCGGCGTCGGTGCGATTGCCGTCGCCGGACTGTGGGCGGTGCTGTTTCCGCAACTGCGAAGGGTGCGGCATCTCAACAGCCGCAACTGATCGAGTAAGCCGCAGGATCCGGCGTTCGGTCCAAATCAGCTTGCGCCGATGACGGCTGAGATGGGCCGGAAGCGGACGGGCCGGTTCTGGGCGAACTAGCCAGATGGCGGGGCAGCCACAGGGTGGACATTTCAACACATATGGAAAATGATCATGTTGCCATGCACAATACTGCAGTGCTCTGGTCTCGACGAGAAACCTTAAATATAGAAGAGAACCACCCGACCTCCGGGTCCAGCTAGCGGGGACGCAAATGGACACTTCAGGGAATCGGCAATCGCATCGCGACGCAAGCGGGCGACCCAGCCGATCGGCCGGCTGGCTGGCCCGCTCCGCCGTCCCAGTGGCACTCCTGCTCGGCATGGCTTTCAGCAGCAACGCGTTTGCGCAGGACCAGCAGCTGCCCGTGGTGACGGCGGCCAAGCCGGTGGTGCGTGAAATCGTCGAAGACGACGAGTTCGTCGGGCGCTTCGAAGCCGTCGACGAGGTCGCCATCCGTTCGCGCGTCAGCGGCTATCTGGACAAGATCAGCTTCCAGGACGGCGCACTGGTCAACAAGGGCGACCTGCTCTTCACCATCGACCAGCGTCCGTACCAGGCGGCCTACGATGCCGCCAAGTCGCAAGTGGACGTCGCCAAGTCCCTGCTCGAATTCTCCAAGATGCAGCTGGATCGCGCCGATGCGCTCGCCAAGACCGGCAATATCTCGGCCGCGACGGTCGACGACCGCCGGCGGGAATACCTTTCGGCGCAGGCGCAGATGCAGGGCGCGACGGCGGCGCTGACGACGGCCAACCTGAACCTGGAGTTCACCGAGATCAAGGCGCCCTTGTCCGGCCGCATCGACCGCCGGCTGGTGTCGGTCGGCAACCTCGTGCAGCCGGATTCCACCTTGCTGACGACCATCGTCACGCGCGATCCGATCGACTTCTATTTCGACGTCGATGAGCGCCTGTATTTCAGCTACGCCCGCGACGCGAAGGAGCGCGGCGGCAGCATGCAGGAAGGCGCCGGCGGGCTCGAGGTGGTGGTTCGCGTCGCCGACCGCGCGGAGGCGGTATTCAAGGGCAAGCTCGATTTTGCCGAGAACCGGATCGACAACGCGACCGGCACCATGCGGGTGCGTGCAAGGTTTGCCAACGCCGACGGCGTTCTCCAGCCAGGCATGTTCGGGCGCATCAACGTGCCGGGGTCGCTGCCGCATAGCGGCGTCCTGGTGCCCGACGAGGCGGTCGGCGCCGATCAGGATCGCCGCATCGTGTACCTGGTGGATGAGGCTGGGATGGTGTCGGCGAAGCCCGTGCGCACCGGCCCGCTTCTCGACGGCTACCGGGTGATCCGCGCGGGCCTGACCGGCGACGAGACGATCATCGTCAACGGGCTGATGCACGCCAGGCCCGGCACCAAGGTGAAGGTCGAGATGGTGACGTTGCCGCCCAAGGTCGACACCGCCGGGTTGCAGCAATGAGGTTCGCCCATTTCTTCGTCGACCGTCCGATCTTCGCATCGGTGGTTTCGATCGTCCTCCTGATCCTCGGCGGGATTGCCTATACCCAGCTGCCGATCGCGCAATATCCCGAGATCGCGCCGCCGACCATCGTCGTTCGCGCCCAGTACCCGGGCGCCGACGCCGAGACAGTGGCAGCGACGGTGGCAACGCCGATCGAGCAGGAGATCAACGGCGTCGAGGGCATGCTTTACATGTCGTCCTATTCGTCGGGCGACGGAGCGATGGCGCTGACCATCACCTTCAAGCTGGGCACCGATCTCGACCAGGCGCAGGTGCTGGTGCAGAACCGCGTGTCGGTCGCCGAGCCGCGCCTGCCCGAAGAAGTCCGCCGCCTCGGCATCACCACCATCAAGAGCTCGCCCGACCTGATGATGGTCGTGCACATGCTGTCGCCCGACAATACCTACGACCAGCTCTACGTCTCGAACTACGCCCGCTCGCGGGTGCGCGACATACTGCTCAGGTTGGACGGCGTCGGCGACCTCATCATCTTTGGCGAACGCGAATATTCGCTGCGCATCTGGCTCGATCCGGAAAAACTGTCCGCCCTGGGGATGACCTCGGGCGATGTGGTGCAGGCGCTGCGCGACCAGAACGTCCAGGTGTCGGGCGGCTCCATCGGCGCGCCGCCGACCAATACCGGCACGGCGTTCCAGTACACGGTCACCACGCAAGGCCGCTTCAACGACGCACGGGACTTCCGATACGTGATCGTCAAATCGGCCGAAGACGGCCGCCTGATCCAGCTGCAGGACGTGGCGCGCATCGAGCTCGGCGCCAAGGATTACGTCACCAACTCCTATCTCAACGGCAAACCGGCGGTGGCGCTCGCCATCTTCCAGCGGCCAGGCACCAATGCGCTCGCCGCAGCCGCGGAGATCCAGGACAAGATGAAGGAGCTTTCCCAGGACTTCCCGAAGGGATTGAGCTACGACATCGTCTACAATCCGACCGAGTTCGTCGCCGAGTCGATCCAGGAGGTCTACAAGACGATCCTCGAGGCGATGGTTCTGGTCATCATCGTCATCATCGTCTTCCTGCAATCGTGGCGCATGGCGATCGTGCCGATCGTGGCGATCCCCGTGTCGCTGATCGGCACGCTGGCGGTGCTTTACGCCGCCGGCTTCTCCCTCAACATGCTGACGCTGTTCGGCCTCGTGCTGGCCATCGGCATCGTCGTCGACGATGCGATCGTCGTGGTCGAGAACGTCGAGCGCAATATCGCCAGCGGGCTGGCGCCCAATCCGGCGTCGCATCTGACCATGGACGAAGTCGGAACGGCGGTCATCGCGATCTCGCTGGTGCTGATAGCGGTGTTCGTGCCGACAGCCTTCATTCCCGGCATTTCCGGGCAGTTCTACCTGCAGTTTGCGATCACCATCGCGGTGTCGACGGCGATCTCGGCATTCAATTCGCTGACGCTCTCGCCGGCCTTGGCCGCGCTGCTGTTCAAGCCGCACCACACTGCTGCGGCGCCGCCGCGCTTTTTCCTGGCGCGGTTCGGACGGGCGCTCGCCGACGGCTTCAATCGCGGCTTCGACAAGGTCGCCCATTGGTATTCGAGCATCGTGCGCGTGTTGGTCGGCTCGCGGATAGCGATCGCCGCCACGCTGGCCGTTTTCGCGGCCCTCATCTACGCCACGGTCTATATGGTTCAGACGGTGCCGCGCGGTTTCATTCCGTCGCTCGACCAGGGCTATGCGATCGTCGTCGTCCAGTTGCCGGACGGCGCCTCGCTATCGCGGACCGATGCCGTCATCCAGCAGGCGTCGCAGATCATCCAGAAAACGCCGGGCGTCGACTACGCGGTCGCCTTCGCCGGCTTCTCCGGCGCCACCTTTACCAATGCCAGCAACGCGGGCGTGATCTTCGCCAGGTTCAAGCCGTTTGACGAGCGACTGGAAGCCGGCCAGTCCGCGACCCAGGTCATCGGCAATCTGTTCGGCAGCCTGCAAAGCATCAAGGAAGCCTTCATTATCGCACTGCCGCCGCCGCCGATCCGCGGCGTCGGCAATGCCGGCGGCTTCAAGCTGCAGATCCAGGAGCGCAACAGCGCCGACATGCGGCAGATCCTGGCGCTTGCCTATGAAATTGCCGGCAAGGCCAACAAGACGGCGGGGCTGACCGGCGTGTTCACCACCTTCTCCGCGTCCAGCCCGCAATTCTTCCTGGCGATCGATCGCGACAAGGCGCGCATCCTGAACGTGCCGATCCCCAACATCTTCGAGACGCTGTCTATCAATCTGGGCACCGCCTACGTCAACGACTTCAACGCTTTCGGGCGCGTCTACCAGGTGCGCGCGCAGGCCGACCAGGCGTTCCGCCTCGATCGCGCCGACATCTTGAAACTGAAGGTGCGCTCGGCGACCGGCGCGCTGGTTCCGCTGGGCACGTTGATCGAGATCCGCGACGTCACCGGCCCGGCGCTGGTCCAGCGCTACAACATGTACGTCTCGGTGCCGCTGCAGGGCAACGCCGCGCCCGGCGTTTCCACCGGCGATGCGCTTGCCAAGATGGAAGCGATCACGGCACAGACGTTGCCGGCCGGTACCTCCTACGAATGGACCGAACTCGCCTATCAGGAGCGCAACACCGGCAATGCCGCTGTCTATATCTTCGGACTTTCGGTGCTGTTCGTGTTCCTGGCGCTGGCGGCGCAATATGAAAGCTGGGTGCTGCCGTTCGCCATCGTGCTGGTGGTGCCGCTCGGCGTGCTCGCGGCGTTGCTCGGCGTGTCGTTCCGAGGGCTGGACAACAACATCCTCGTGCAGATCGGCCTCATCGTGCTGATCGGACTTGCCGCCAAGAACGCGATCCTCATCGTCGAGTTCGCGCGGCAGGCCCAGGAACGCGGCCTGTCGGCGGCCGAGGCTGCCGTCGAAGCCTGCCGGCTCAGGCTGCGGCCGATCCTGATGACCGCCTTCTCGTTCATCCTCGGCGTCGTGCCGCTGATGATCGCGACGGGCCCGGGCGAGGAAATGCGCCAGTCGCTTGGCACCGCGGTGTTCTCCGGCATGCTGGGCGTCACTTTCGTCGGCCTGTTCCTGACGCCGGTGTTCTACGTCACGCTCAGGTCACTGTTCTCACGGCGCAAGCCGCATGCCGAGGCCGAGTCTTCGGCACCGGCAGAGGTGCCGTCCGAGACGGCCGCCGAGTAGTGTTACACGGGCAGTTCGTGGCGCTGCCGACTATTTCGTTTTGGTGTTGAATTCACGGTTTGCAGCATAGTCGATAGTGAAGGTGCCCGCAGGACCGCGAACGCCCTGCTTCACGTTGGATATGGTGACTGTCGAGGTAAGGCCCCTCTCGTCAGTCAGGGTCCATCTGCGTAGATCGAGCGATTCCCTGTCAAACACCATAGTGATATTCGAATTGCCGAAGGCCGACTTGTCGGCCAGCCTGATGATCACCTGGGCGCCATCGTCCCTGATACTTTTGAGGCGATTGCCGGAAAAGTTGACCTGATTGTCGAGGAGCAGCTTGAGCGGCGTCTTCGAGAGAGCATAAAGCCGCGATGTCTTGAGCTTCTTGTTATAGACCACCAAGGATTTTCCATCTGCAATTACGCTGACCCCTGATTGGCCTGCATAGTTGAACCGGATCTTGCCCGGCCGCTGGAGGAAAAATTTCCCTTTGGTCCTTTCCGCTCTTGGGCCCGACTGGACAAAGTCCCCGGACATGGACTTTACCGATGAGAAGTGATCGGCAATCGTCTTCGCTTCTACAGGTGCGGCCAAGGCCGCAGTCGAAAGTTCGGCGTTTATCGCGACAGCGCTGACAACGGCTAACCAGAAAGCCAGCAGTCTTTTGCTGTCATATGCCATTCAAGTTATCCTACCCCGAGCAGGCGCGTGATCGAAAGAGATCACGCGCCTTTGAGATCAGTAGCCGTCCGGGCACTGAGCAACGTAAACTCGACCGTTCCGACCGCGATATCTGCACTGGCCGGCTTCGCTGGCGTGCCCGATGACCGCCCCGGCCAGCGCTCCGACCGCACCGCCAACAACCGCCCCTTTTACCGGGTCGCCGGCCACTGCTGCGCCTACAGCTGCGCCACCCAAACCACCGACGGCAGCGCCTTGTTCGGTGCGGGAGCATGCCGCGAGCGGAATGAGTAGGCTTAAAATGAGCAGCGTCTTCTTCATTGGTTCTCTCCTGGGGCCGTTATTAGCCGAAGCTCAAATGCGCCACGGAGTTTTTCGATCCATCGGAGTGTTTGGGGCGCAATCCAAATCTGCGGGAACGGGCTAAGGTCACGGATCCATCGTACACGCCTCCCATAGGTAAGTCGTCTTTGGGCAAGCTCGGCCGTTCAGAGTAGTTGGATTTGCTCTATCCCTCAGTAGGCTTGCCGAAGATCAGGCTCAAAAATTCGCTCAGCCAGCGCTTGAGGTGCATATCCCAGATCAGCCGGCCGCCGAGATGGTCGCGGCCGGGCTGCGCGCCGGGCAATTCGAAACGGTGCGCGCCGCGCACCACCCAGCGCTGCATCATCAACCGGGTCAGTTCGCCATGGAACTGGATGCCCCAGGCATTGTCGCCATAGCGAAAAGCCTGGTTGGGGTAGGTTTCCGCCGTCGCCAGCAGCGTCGCATCCCTGGGCAGCGAAAAGCCTTCGCGGTGAAACTGGTAGACCATGTCGGGCCAGGGCAGCAGCTTCTTGCCGGCTTCGGTCGGCTTCAGCGGATACCAGCCGATCTCGACCAGCCCCTCGCCATGCCCCTCGACCTTGCCGCCGAGATGATTGGCCAGCATCTGCGCGCCAAGGCAGATGCCGAGGAAGGGCCGGTTCTCCTTTAGCGGAACATTGAGCCAGTTGGTCTCGCGGCGGACGAACTCATCTTCGTCATTGGCGCTCATCGGCCCGCCGAACACCACGGCGCCGGCGTGTCCCTCCAGCGTCTCCGGCAGGCTGTCGCCAAGAGGCGGCCGGCGGATGTCGAGGTCGAAACCTTCCTCGAGCAGCATGTGGCCAACCCGGCCGGGGCTCGAAGTCTCCTGATGCAGCACGATCAGGATTTTTGGTTTCGAGCTCGGTCTGGGCGGCATGGAAAGGCGGAATCCTATTCGTCGCTCGACGTTCCGCTGGCGCCGGGCGCGGCGGCCGCCGCCTTGCGGCGCGCCTCGACGCGATCCTGGCGCTCGACGCCGATCAGTTCGGCAACGCGCCAGACGGTGTTGTCCTCCAGTTCATGCAGTTCGCCGTCGGCATAGACGATTTCCCACATCAGGCCGATGAAAGCCTTGCGCGCCTCGGCGTCGAGATGGCGCTTCAAGACGCTGGTGAAGGCATAGAGGTCGATCGCCTCATTGTCGGCGCGCTCGCCGGCGGCAGCCAGTGCATCGAGCTCGTCGCCGCTGATCGAATAGCTCTGCGCCAGCACCTGCTTGAACCGCTCCCACTCGACATCCTGGCGTACGCCGTCGGCATTCATCACATGATAGAGCAAAGCCGACGCCGCAACGCGCGGATCGTCCGCATTCGCGCGAGCCCCAGCCCCGGAGGGCAGGTCTTTCAGAAAGGCCAGGACGCGTTCGAACATGGTGCTCACTTCACTTTATTGGAGCATGATCTTTTCCAAAAACCGGTATCCACTTTTTGGGATCATGCTTCAGGGATCAAAACAGGCGGAAGCGGCGCGGTGACTTCTCCGCTTCGTCATCGGGGTCGACGCCGGGGTCGTCGGGCAGCCGCGCCAGTTCCTCGGCAGGTTCGACGGGTTCGGCGTCGGGTGGTATTGCGGCGAAAGCGGCGGAAGTGACCGGCGTGACCTGGTCGTCGCCCACAGCAGGCTTCGGCTCGATCGGCGCCTCGCTGCTCGTCCTGGCGATGGCCGGATGATCGATCACTTCGGCTTCCTTTGCCGGCTTGGCGGGTGCCGCAAGCACCGGCACATCGGCTTCGTCTTCATGGCTGTCGATGAGCTGGCCCAGCCGCTCCATCGGCGCGCGCCAGGCGAAAGCGTCGAGCTTGCCGCTGACCGGCGATACCGGCGCCCAGCGTTCGGAGACGACGCCGTCGGCGACCCAGGCCGGATCGCGCGGCGCGCGGACCGCCTTGGACAGCAATTGCCTGATCTTGCCCTGGTCGCCGGTCTCTGCCTCCTCGATATCGGCCAGCAGCAGGTAAGCGCCTTCCCGGCGATCCATGCGGATCGCCGCTTCCGCCTCGCGGCGGGCGGTGGAAAAATCCTGCGCATCGAGCGCGGCGCGCGCCACCGTCATCGACGATTCGGCATTGTTGCGCTTCAGCTCCTGCAGCTTCTTCGCCCGGTTGAGACGATCGACCACGGCATCTCCCGGCCTTGCGTGGGTGTAGAGCTCGGCGATCTCGGGATGCGGCTCCGCCTTCCAGGCTGCCTCAAGGATCTTCGAGCCTTTGCGCACATCGTTCTGTTTGAACAGAAGATTGGCGGCTGCAACCGCGGCCGGCGCGAAATCGGGCGCGAGCTTGTTTGCCTCGAGTGCCGCTGCCTTGGCTGCATTGGGGTCGCTGTCGGTCAGCGCCTGCGCCTTGGCGGTCAACAGCACGGCGCGGCGGCGATTGGCGGCGTCGCGTTCGATCTGCCTGGTCGACTTCTGCGCCTCCACCAGCTTCAGCGCGCCGTCCCAGTCGCCGCGCCCGGTCAGATCTTCCAGCGTCGATTCGGCGGCCCAAGCCAGTTGCGGCGCGACGGAAGCGGCGCGGCCGGCATAGTGACGCGCCGCGTTGCGGTCGCCGAGCCGTTCGGCTTCGAGATAGAGCCCGCGCAGGCCAAGCAGCCGCATTTCGGGGTCGTCGAGCATGGCCTCGAATTTTTCGCGCGCGCCCTCATGGTCGCCTTCGAGCAGCGAGGCTCGCGCTTCGAGCAGCTGGATCAGCGGCTCCTGGTCGGAGCGGATCAGTTTGGCGGCTTCCTTGGACTTCTTGCGGGCCAGCGCGCCGTCGCCGGCGCCGGCTGCGATCATGCCGGTCGACAGCGCCTGGTAGCCGCGGTCGCGGCGGCGGACGCGGAAATAGCGCGAGATCGTGTATGGGCTGTTCCACAGCGACTTGATCAGCCACCAGACGATCATCACCGCTGCGACGACGGCAACGATCGCCACCGCCGCCACCATCAGGCTGACCTGGTATTGGTAACCGTTGAAGGTAACGACCATCTCGCCGGGACGATCGGCCAGCCAGGCAAAGCCCAGACCGAGGGCGAAGACGGCGGCGAGAAAGATGAGAATGCGGATCATCGTGTCGTCCTCATGCCTTCATCGCTCCTGCAATCAGCGCGTCGACCTGCGTCTCGACGTCGATGCGCGCCTTCAGTTTGCCGGCAAAGTCGGCGCCAGCAGCCTTGACCGCATCCGGCAGCGTTGCGTATTCGCTGAGCGCCTTGGCGTAGTCGCCCTGATTGACCGCCACTTCGATGCGCGCCACGGTTTCCGGCGCGCCGGCGCCTTCGACGGCGCCGATCGGCCGGACCTTGACCAGCGATTCGGCGCTCGACAAAAGGTTCTGGAAGAAGCCGGCATTTTCATCGACCGGCGTCGCCGCCGCGACCATCGCATTGGCCGCGGCGTCGGCCTCGCCGGCGATCTCGGTGCGGGTCGGGACGCCCTTTTCAGCGTAGGGGCGCAGCGCTGCAATCTGCGGTGCATCGGGCGAGATCGCCGCAAAGGTCTCCAACTCGGCGGCGAACGGCGCGCCGCGGTCAAGCGCCGCCTTCAAGGCCGAAGCGGCGATGGCCATCGCGATCTTTGGCTGCGAGGCCTGCGCATCGACCTTGCCGGCGAGCTGCGTCACCGACTGCTCCAGCGCGGCGATCTTGCCTTCCTGCGTCTTGGCTGCCTCACCGGCCGATTTCACCAGTGCGTCGAGGCCCGCCAGTCTTTCATTGAGCGGCGCGAGATCGACGGGCGCTGCACCACCGGCCTGGCCAAGGGCGGCAACCGCCGTCTCGATCTGCTTGACCTTGTCGCCAAGCGCGGCAAGCCCGGCATTGTCGCCGGCGCCGTCCTTTTCGACCGCCGATTTCAGCGATGCGACATCGGCCTTGACCTGATCCAGCGCCGAAGACAGCCCGTCGACCTTGGCCGTTGCGGCGCCATTGCCGCTGGCTTCCCTGAGGTCGGCGATTTCGCGCTTCAGCGAAGCGATCTCGCCATTGACGCCGTCGAGCGAGACCGTGCCCGCCCCTGAGCCCGGAGCGCCAAGCACGCCGGCAAACTGCAGCCCCCCGGCGGCAGCCAGCGCGATGACACCGCCGATGATGCCGGCGGCAATGCCGTTCGTGCGCTTCGGTTGCGCGGCCATGGGCTGGTTCCCGGCTGTCCTTGGGGTTTCCTTGGGTGCACCCGGCTTGGGCGAGGCATCCTCGAAACTGAAGTCGGAGGTTCTGGCGCGCGGTGGCGCATCCGAAGCGGTGGGGTAAGGCTGCTCCGCCTGGGTGGACGCCTTGGCATCGGCGCTTTCGGGAGCGGCCTGCGCCGCGGCGTCGGAGTGCTCCCACGGCTCGAGATCGGCTTGATCGGCATGAACGGGCTCGTCAGGCGTCTCCGGCTGCGCATTGGCCATGGCAGCCGCATCCTCAGCCGCAACCGACCCTGCCGGGGCCTCGACGTCGTCCGAGTTGGCGACATCCGTCTTGGCGGCATCCGCATCGGCAATGCGCGAGACAGCGCCGGGTTCGAGTTCGATGGTCACCGGCTCGCGGCGGCTTTTCGAATGTCGCATCTTCGGCGTCTTGACCATGCCTGGGCTCCGCAATCCTGCTTCGTCTGGGCGCCCGACGGCGCGTGATGGTTTGAAAAATGGTCTAGCACATCATCATCAGGTGAAAAGGGGCGGCGTGATGACACGGGGCTCAGTCGCCGCGGTGCAACAGCTCAAGCAGCGCCTCCTCCTGCGGTTCCCGCGCAATGCGTATTTTTTTGCCGGCGGCATTGTCAAACGCCGCTGCCACGCGCTCGGAGAGCGCAAAAGCCTGCATGTTTTCAAGGAGATCGCGCAGTTCCGCCCGGCTGGCCAAGGCCTGCAACGCTGCCGCCGCCTTGGCTGAATAGAGCAGCACCGCGTCGACCGCCTGATCGGACAGGCGTGTACGGATTTCAGCATCGGAATAATCGAGCGAAATCGTGTCGTAGGTTTCGACGGTGCGGACCTCGACGCCGGCCTTTCGCAGCCGCGCCTCGAATGCCGGAAACCGCACGCGCCCTGTGAGATAGACGACCGCCTTGCCGGAAAGGCCGGCAGCAATCGCCTCGGCCAGCCGCTCGGCGTCGCCCGCCCCTTCGCTGACCGACAAGAACCCTGTCGAACGTGCCGCTTCAGCCGTCCTGCGTCCGACGGCATGGCAAGGCAAGGCGGCGAGCGCACGAATGAGTTCTTTCGGCGCATGCCGCACCGCATTTGCGCTGGTCACAGCGACGGCCACGGCATTGTCGCTCGCAGCATCGGCGCCAACCCGCAGTGTCACCGTTTCGGTCAGCGGCAGAAGGAGCGGCTCAAATCCCAATTCCTGCAGCCGCCGCATGGTTCGCGACGCCCCAGGTTGCGGCCGCGTCACCAGGACACGCATATCAGACCCAGCCGTCGAAGAAGGTTTCGCCCGCTTTGACCCGCACCATCCTGGCCGCGTCCGTGCCGATGTCAGCGGCATCCAGCGCCAAGCCTTCGGCCTTGACCTCATGCGATTGCGTGCCATCGGGCGAAATGATCAGCCCGGCGAAAACCAGCCTGCCGCCCGATATCGTCGCATAGCCGGCGATCGGCGTGCGGCAGGAGCCATCGAGCGCCGCCAGGAAGGCGCGCTCACAGGCCAGCGCCTGGCCTGTCGACACATCATGGATGGCCACCAGCATCTTTTCGACCTCGCTGTCGCCGATGCGGGTTTCGATGCCGATTGCGCCTTGTCCCGGCGCCGGCGGAAAAGCATCGAGCGGCATCAGATCGGTGACGACATGGCCGAGCCCGAGCCGCTTCAGCCCGGCATAAGCGAGGATCGTGCCTTCGGCGACGCCTTCCTCCAGCTTGCGCAGCCTGGTCTGCACATTGCCGCGGAACATGACCACGTCTAGGTCCGGCCGCATGCGCCGGATCAGCGCCTGACGCCTGAGCGAAGACGACCCGACCTTGGCGCCTTGCGGCAAATCAACAATGCGCTCCACCGCCTTGCCGATGAAGGCGTCCCGCGCATCCTCGCGCGGCAGGAAGGCGGACAGCTCCAGCCCGACCGGCAGCACTGTCGGCATGTCCTTGGAGGAATGCACGGCGATATCGATCGTGCCGGCCAGCAGCGCCTCTTCGATTTCCTTGGTGAACAGCCCCTTGCCGCCGGCTTCCGACAGCGGCCGGTCCTGGATGCGGTCGCCGCTGGTCGAAATGACGACGACCTCGAAGGCTTCCGCCGGCATGCCATGCGCTTCCATCAGCCGCGCCTGCGTCTCATGCGCCTGGGCGAGCGCCAGCGGGCTGCCGCGTGTTCCGATTTTCAAAGTTTGCATGGCGCGCGGTCCGTGATAACCCCCGGCTGGCTTTGCGTTTCCGGCGCTCTCCCTAACGAGGCCCGCCTCTACTAACTAGGAAAGTCCGGCGACACAATCTCTGGAGACAGCGACGAATTGATCCGCGTTCTGGGCATTGAGACGAGTTGCGACGAGACCGCCGCCAGCGTGGTGACGCTGGACGGCGATTCCGTGCCGGTGATTGCGTCCAACATCGTGCTCAGCCAGATCGAGGAGCACGCCGCCTTCGGCGGCGTCGTGCCGGAGATCGCCGCGCGTGCCCATGTCGAGGCGCTGGACGGCATTGTCGAGGCCGCTCTTGCGGATTCGGGCGTAGCCCTGGCCGACATCGACGCCATTGCCGCCACTGCGGGCCCCGGCCTGGTCGGCGGGCTGATCGTCGGCCTGATGACGGCCAAGGCGATTGCAGCGGCCGCCGGCAAGCCGCTGATCGCCATCAACCATCTCGAAGGCCACGCACTGACCGCAAGGCTGACCGACGGGCTCGACTTTCCCTATTTGCTGCTGCTGGTTTCCGGCGGCCACACCCAGATCGTCGCCGTGCGCGGCGTCGGCGACTACCAGCGCTGGGCGACGACCATCGACGACGCGCTCGGCGAAGCTTTCGACAAGACGGCCAAAATGCTCGGCCTGCCCTATCCCGGCGGCCCGAACGTCGAAAAGGCGGCAATGTCGGGCGATGCGGCGCGCTTTGCCCTTCCGCGGCCGATGAAGGGCTCGGCGCAGCCCGATTTCTCCTTCTCCGGCCTCAAGACTGCGGTGCGCCAGGCGGCGACCGCCATCCAGCCGCTGACTGAGCAGGATGTCGCCGACATCTGCGCCTCGTTCCAGGCGGCAGTAGCCGATGCGCTGGGCGACCGCGTGGCCCGCGCGCTTGCCCGCTTCCGCGACGAATTTCCGGACAAGGCCAAGCCGGCGCTGGTCGTTGCCGGTGGCGTCGCCGCCAACAGAGCGATCAAGGCGACGCTGCAGAAGCAGTGCGCCGAGGCCGGCTTCGCCTTTGTCGCGCCGCCGCTCAAACTGTGCACCGACAATGCGGCGATGATCGCCTGGGCCGGGATCGAGCGGTTGCGGGCAGGCCTGTCGCAAGAGAACGGCTTCGATTTCGTGCCGCGTTCGCGCTGGCCGCTGGACAGCATTTCGGCGCCGATGGTCGGCTCCGGCCGGCGCGGAGCGAAAGCATGAGCGCCAGCAAGACAAGCGGCAGGGACAGAACCGGCTGGCGCGTCGCCGTGCTTGGCGGCGGCGCCTGGGGCACGGCGCTGGCGCTGGCGATGCTGCGCTCCGGTCACGATGTGCGGCTCTACGCCCGCGACGAAGAGACGGTTTCCGCGATCCGCCGCGGCGAGAACCCGCGTTATCTCCCCGGCATCGCCATTGAAACAGGCATTGCGGCGACCAGCGATATCGGCACTGCCCTGACCGATGCCGATTGCGCGCTGGCCGTGGCACCGGCACAGGCGCTGCGCGCCATGCTGACGACGGCAAAGCCCCATATGCCGAAAGGCATCCCGCTGGTTCTCTGCGCCAAAGGCATTGAGCGCGACACCGGCGCGCTGCTGTCGGCGATCGTTGATGAGATTCTGCCCGAAACTCCGGTTTCGGCCCTGTCCGGTCCCAGCTTTGCCGCCGACGTCGCCAGGGGTCTGCCGACCGCTGTCGTGGTTGCTGCACGCGACGACGCCTTGGCGGCCGAGCTTGCCGCGCGCTTTTCGGCGCAGAATCTGCGCTGCTATTCCAGCGACGATTTGATCGGCGTCGAGATCGGCGGTGCTTTGAAGAATGTGTTCGCCATTGCCGCTGGCGCCGTCACCGGCGCTGGGCTCGGCGCCAGCGCGCAGGCCGCCATGGTGACACGCGGCTTCGTCGAACTGCGCCGCATCGGCGCGTCCTTCGGCGCCAAGCCGGAGACGCTGATGGGGCTTTCCGGCCTCGGCGACCTTTTGCTCACCTGCTCTTCGGCCCAGTCGCGCAATTTCGCCTATGGGCTGGCGCTGGGGCAAGGTAAGCCCTTGTCCGGACTGCCGCTCGCCGAAGGCGTGCCGACGGCGGCGATCGCCGCCCGCATCGCCACCGAGCGCCACATCGACGCGCCGATCATCGCTGCGGTGTCGGCGATACTGGACGGCACGATCACCATTCGGCAGGCTGTCACGGCATTGATGACCCGGCCGCTGAAGACCGAAACCGGTATTTAATTGTAAACTCCCGTGAACAGCTCGGTATTGTCCCCGCCAGGCACGATGCGGTTTTCATAGTGACCTTCCGGCAGCAGCAGTGCCTCGGCTGGACCGTTGCGCAGGACAACGTCGCTGGTACCTGCCTCCAAGGATAGGGGCGAAGAATGCGAGGTGCCGTTTATCTCGACCTCGCCGTCTGCAAGCTCCCCGCTGGTCGTGTACAGGCTGTATCGTCCGGCGACAGGCACCTTGAAAACGACCGGACGACCGGAATAGAGGCGACGACCAGCCATTCTGATGTTGGGAGCGATCTGGACGTAGCTGTCGCGGATGAGAGGCGCGATCACGGTATCGATCAAATCCATGCGATATGACCAGAGGACCATCTTGGGCGGGGAATCCGAGAGAACTTTGTAGGCTTCCGATTGCCTGCCTTCCTGCAATGTTTTCAAGACATAATGCTGGTCGAGCCAGAGTGTGGAGGGCTCCTGTCGATTGGGCAGCATGGCGATGCCGTCGAAATACTTCTCATCCGGTGCGAGCAAAGATTCCGCGCGCGAGACCAGTTCAAGCTGGGCCTGATTGTTGAGGCGTAGGTAAACGACATTGCTCGCGTAGCTCATTGCGATGGCTGTGATCAGCACCGCGAGGACAGGAACCCGGTAGCGCGCGTGGGTTGCGGTGCTGTCGAGAAGCTCCAACGACCAGAGCGCAACGAACGGCAACGCCATGATGAAGACATAAGGCCAGGGCTGGTCGTGCGTGAATACCAGCACCGTGATGACGAGTGAAAAGATCAGCGCAATTCGCCTTCGACCATCGAGTTTCATGATCCGCATCAGTGACAGGGCCATACCGGAGAAACAGATCCCGTAAAGAAGGGCGTTCCGCGCCAGTGTCTGTAACACGAACTGCCTCAGTCCCCCGTAGTCACCGCCTCCACGCGTCGCAATCTCGACCGGGCCAAGTAAAAGGTTTTTGGCCGCGAGAACAGGGGCGCCTCCACCGAAGATCAAGCAATAGACCATTATCGGAACGGCCCATCCAAGCACGAGCCACCCTCCGCGAACCGCCCCTGTTGCGTAGCGTCTCATCAAGGCTGCGTCAGCAACAAGGCCGATGCCGAGCGCAACGTTGAAGTAGACCGATTTCTGAGTGATGACGAAGGCAAGGCCACTTAGCATGCCGGCGGCAACAAGCTGCCTTGCCCTCAACCCAGGTGCGCGCAGGACAACCAGCAACGCCGCCACGGCGAAGAACACTGCCGGCGGTTCGGCGATGGTACGAAAGATGCGCTCCATGAAATTCGAAAAGCACAGGAGAACGAGGACGATCGTCAAAGCGCGCACGCGATCCTCGCCCAGAGCGCGAGCGCATGGGTAGATCAAAGAGATCGTCCCGCAGGCCAGCAACGCAGTCTGCATGCGGCCAGCAAGCAGAATCGACGTGGCATTCCAGCCGATCAGATGAGCAATCTCATAAAAAGCCGCATAGCCGACCGCCTTGGGATGCCAGATCGTATCGAACAGGCCGTTGGAGAAATATTTCGCCCATCCGAGTTGGACGAATTCATCCATGACGAAGCGGATGTTCCAAGCCAGAACGAACAGCAAGATGATCTTGAGTGCGATCAGGATATGCAGAAAAGTTGTTGTTGGGCGCTGCCCGAGAGCGAACAGCTTGTTTGGTCCCGGCTCCTGCGTATTCAAGACAACCCCCTCGATCGTGCCCAGGCAGACCAACGCCAGGCGTGCTGCCTCGCTGGGCGCAACGCCCTTCATCCTCAGACAACAACTTCGAGGCCGGCAGCTCCGCTTGGCGAAGCATGGTTCCACCGCGGTTAATTTTCCGAGACTGTGCGGAACTGAAGCCGTCGCGCTTCGGATTCTTGCAGCGCTCCGCTCCAGCCTGTCTATACGCAGCGGACTTTAGCCGCTGTTAGCCTTTTGCTTGTTAAGAAGGGTTATGTTCAAACACGGCAGCCAGCCTTCTGCGACAATGCGGAGGCTTGAAAGGACATCGCGTGCTACAACCCAAGATGGCATCGGGCCTCGTCTGCCCAGTCTGCTATTCCAGGCTTGGCACAAGCCCGGTTGCCCTGACCTGCGAATCTTGCCCTGCCCCCTATCCCGTGCACAAAGGCATTCCGTTCTTTGTCGAGTCGCCGGTGAGGGAGGGCTTCGACGCGAGCTTCCATGAAGAGGCGTATGCCGGTACCAGTACGCGCGCCCGTCTCTACAATTCGCTCAAGCAGGTCATCACCAGCGAATATTCACCGCACGACACGCTGAATTCGTTTCTTGCCTCGATACCTCAGGACTCAATGATCGTTGAGTTCGGCTCCGGCGCACGGCGCGTCCGCCCCGATGTTCTCAACATTGACCTGTTCCCCACCCCGAACGTCGATCTGGTCGCGAATATCGAGCACACGCCGCTTGCGAGCGATTCCGTCGACGTCGTCATTCTGGACAGCGTGATCGAGCATGTTCCCAATCCGGTAGCGGTCGTCGATGAAGTGTTCCGTGTCCTGAAGCCGGGTGGGAAGCTGCTCTGCATCAACCCTTTCCTGTTCCCCTATCACGGCTATCCCGCCCACTACTGCAACTTCACAAAGGACGGGATCGAGCAGCTTCTCCAGCGGTTCGCAAGGGTAGAGGTCCAGACGCATCAAGGGCCGACAAGCGCGATCGTCAACATCCTGTCCGAATACATCGGCGTCGTTGTCGGTCGAGAGAACCGAACCCGCTACATGGTAGCGAAAGCCGCGATCCTGACGCTGACATTCCCGTTGAAGTTTATCGACAAATTTCTGGTCGATCGCCCGGAGAGTCACCGGATCGCCAGCATGCTCGGCACCATCGCGACCAAATAGCGTGTCGCTGACCAGCGCTTATTGCCAAGAGCAATTCCAGGAAAGTGTGATCGGTTTTCCCAGGAAAAGCGCGTAGCGCTTTCCCTTGGGAATTGCGCAAAAACAAAGAGATAGAGCGGTTCGCCGTTTCCGTGAAACGGTGAAACGTTCTAGCGACCCGCCAGGATCTACCCATCTGCTACCAGCTGAGCAGTTCACAATAATTCGGCCGGTCCGGTAACGCCGATGCTCTTTTTGCTGTGGGGAAATGCCGTCTTGCCATGGCCGTGAAGTCCGAGCGTGAAAATAGCACGACATGCTTGTCTCCGGTAATGTGCCGGTCCGCAAGAAGCGACAAGGTGGCGCGTATTCCACCAGGCTCGATGTCCTTCAAGATGATCTTCCGGCAGGCCCAGCGTTCGCAACTGTCGGCCAGCGATTTGAAGAATGCGTCGCGCCCATCGACCGGCACATGATGAATGACGTCGGAAATCGTCACAACATCAAAAGATCCCTGCACGCTGGAAAGGTCCGTGGCGGGCAGAAGTTCGACCTTCGCCCGATTTGCGTTGCTTAGAAAGGCACCGATTGAAGGTGCGAGATCGCACATCGTAACCGTTAGGTCGGGGCGCCGATCAAGCAACCGGTCGACGAGCGCTCCATCCCCGCCGCCGATATCCAAAACCCTCGCGCCGTTCGGCAATTCGCGATCGAGAAAATCCGCAATTACATTGAGATTGACGAAAACACGCCGGTAGATGTCTCCGACCGGCTTGAAATGACGGCCAAGAGCCCTGCGCATGATCTGTCCTGGCGGCAACATTCTCATTCCTCGTTTCCCGTGGTTGAGCGAGAGGATGTCGCCGGCAAGGTGATGGGCTTTAGATTGAACCGTGACAAGATAGCAAAATGCGCAACGACAACGTTCCAGATGAGCAACGCAACTGTGGCGATCGGAGACGCAATCGCAACGCCAAGGCCGAGGCATGAACAGAGAAGCACCATCATGGCTACCGAGATCGGATAGGCCGCAGCCACACCTGCCGCAAAACGCGCAAACGCTTTCAAGCGAAGTGGCTTGCCGAAGGTGAACCAGCTGTGCAGAGCGTATCCCGTAGGCATCACAGCCAGGAATGAAATCATGATGCCCAGCAGGTAATGCCCACTCAGCTGATCAACCGCAATCATGATGGCATTGTGCGCAATTGCGCATATCGCTCCCACCACAGTGTACCGCCATCCACGTTCCAAAAGCGGTCTTTCGTGAGCTCCGGCATGGTTGCTCTTGTCCACTTGGTCGTCGGCGATCCTGGCAGAGCTGAACATTGCCTCAGAACGCTCCTGTCAGTTTCGCGCGAAGCCGGCACATGACGCGCTCCAGCAATCGCGAATCGCGCAAGTAGCGCCTTAATCCCGTCGGCCCGAGCGACAGCATGGTGCGAGCCGCTCGAACCAAGGCCTTCAAGTCGCCGCCCGACGCAGCCGCCAGCGACACATTGACGCTGATCGATGCCCGAGCAGCAGATTCAATCTGGCGTCGGCTGCGCGCCGAAAGCCGGTACAGATGGCGCTCTAGGACAGTCTGCATTTGCGAACGGAATTCGTTCGCATCGCGCGATCCGGTTACGGTCAGCGAATCGCCATGAACCCGGAAGGCTGTGGTTATCTCTTTGTGATAAACGACAGATCCGGCAACAGCGAGCTTCGCCCACATATCCCAATCCGCCGTATACCAAAGCATCTCATCCATGCCCCCGCATGCCAGCCAAGCACTCCGACGAAAAATCGGAGCAGGCACAGACACGAAATTCTGTACGAGAAGCCGTTCCAGCAAGAATTCAGATTCGAGCACCTTTTCGGTTGGCAAGGGACAGTTCCAGCATCCCATTCGCCGGCCGTGGCGGTCAACGATCGCAGTCGGGGCTAAATGAAGCGCTGCTTCGGGTGCGTCCGCGAGCCAGCGTCGAGCGGCCTCAATGCGCCCGGGCAACCACAGGTCGTCTTGGTGGAGTATGCAGACATAATCGGCGGCGGCTAGCTCAACGCCCAGGTTGGTCTTCGACTGCCAAGGCCCGAGATCTTTTCGCCGAAGCAGCCGGAACGCCGGCCGGTAGAGGAATCGCTCGACAATGGCAGCTGTGGCGTTCGTCGGGCTGCTGTCGATAATGATTATCTGCAGGTCGCCAGTCAGCTCCGCAGCAAGTGAATCAAGTGTCGCTCCAATCCATGCCGCCCCGTCATGGACAGGCATGACGACCGACAGAAAAGGCTTTTCGGCTGCGCGGCTTACGGCTTGAATTTCCGCTCGCGAGGCTGCTGAAGGGTTAGAACTCATGTCTGGCGCTCAATGTATCAAGCAGCAACTTGAGCACGAAGCCAGATAGCACCATGGACATGCCGGCCACGCAGATAGTGGTGACCACAAAGGTCAGATGCACTGATTGCTCCATGGGGCCACCGACAAAAATCCAATGTAGCGCCAGTGCCACGTCCGCCGCGAAGCCAGCTGCCGCGAGTACGCCACCGGAAAAAACCAGCCATTCCAAAGGGCGACCGCGCGTCAGCCATGACACAATTCGACCGCTGTAGACCGGATGGTAGATGGCGATTGCCACCTTTGCCAGCATACCGAACAGGATCGCTGAAAGGCCAATCAACGTCGCCATAGCCGAGAGCGCGACGAAGTGAATTCCGAAGTACCATCCACCGATGCGAACAGGTCCGGCAGCGAGAACTGCAAGGCCGGCAATGCCAGTGATCAGCAAGGTCAGCCCAGGCACGAGATACATGGTGTCCGGCGCGTGAGCAATAATGAGCCGCAAATGGCGCCAACCGTCGCGGAAGGAACGCAGATGCGGGGCGCGGTTTCGCTTGTCGGGGTAGAGCTTGATCGGCACTTCACGAATGGTGAGCCCAGCGCGATGCGCATTGATGATCATTTCCGAGGCGAATTCCATTCCCGGCGAGCGTGCGCCGATTTTCTGAAATGCCTCTCGAGTGAAGCCGCGCATGCCGCAATGGAAGTCGCGGATCGGAGATTTGTGCAGCCAGCGAGCGATGGTGGACAGGACGGGATTGCCCAGGTAGCGATGCAGTAGCGGCATGGCGCCCGGCTCGATACCGCCGGCGAACCGATTGCCCATGACAAAGTCCGCACCCAATTCCAACGCATCGATGAAATCGCCCAATTGGCTCCAGTCGTAGGAATCATCGGCATCGGCCATGATGAGATATTTGCCCTCGGCCGCTTCAACTGCAGCGCTGATTGCCGCGCCATAGCCCTTTACCGGCTGATGGACGACCCGCGCTCCCAACTGTTGCGCAATCTCCACCGACCTGTCCGTGGAGCCATTATCGCCGACGACGACTTCCCCCTTGACGCCGCGCCTCAAGAAGGCATCGAAGGCTTTGCGAATGCAAATGCCAATCGTCAATTCTTCGTTCAGGCAAGGAATAATTGCAGAGACGAGAACGCGCTCGGTCTCCATGCTGACCGTGAAAGCAGGCGTGGCGTCGTCGATCCTGACTGTCGTGTCCCCCGCGATGCTCTCCATTGCGTCCTCTATTCAGGCGTTCTGGAAGAACCAGCCCATCCCCACAACTGACCCGCTGGGAGCGTATCATATCGAAAATTGATTATCTTTGACTTACGAAATATCCAGTGGCGTCTTTATAAGCAGCAATCGCAAAGGCCAGGCGCTCTTTTTTCGCAATGCAGCGCTGTTGCCTGTGTCTGCTCTTTCGGGCGAAGCGATATCGTCTGTGACTTTCATCAAACTCATGTGGATCCATCATTTCAATGCCTTGGCCTTGAGCGGGGCGGAGATCCATCGCGACAGATCATTTGGCATTGACCCGAAGGCACCATAAAAGCAAAAACGCGGTTTCGGCAGTTCAAGGCGAACTTTAGTCGCAATCCCAACCCGGAGTTTCGAAAGCATGCTGTTTGCGTTGATTTGCAAGGACAAGCCCGGCAGCCTGCAGGTGCGCGTCGACACGCGACCCGCCCACGTCGCCTTTCTCGAGGGCCTGAACGCCGACAGGACACTGGCCTTTGCCGGTCCGTTCCTCGATGCCGACGGCAAGCCGAACGGCACCCTCGCCGTGGTCGAGGCGCCGGATCTCGCCGGTGCGCAGGCGCTGTCGGCTGCCGACCCCTATGCCAAGGCCGGGCTGTTCGAAAGTGTCGAAATCCGCCAGTGGAACTGGACCTTCAACAAGCCGGCGGCTAGTTAGTTCCGGCGGCGCCTAGAGCGATCCCAGGAAAAGTGTGTAACGGTTTTCCGTCCGGAATTGCGCAAAAAATAGTAGTTGGAGCAAAGACATGAACTACTGGCTGTTCAAATCCGAACCTTCGGTCTTCTCCTTCGAGGCGCTGAAGGCCAAGGGCAAGGCCGGCACGCAGTGGGACGGCGTGCGCAACTATGCAGCGCGCAACAACATGAAGGCGATGCAGATCGGCGATCTCGGCTTCTTCTATCACTCCAATGAGGGGCTGAACGTCGTCGGCATTGCCGAGGTCTGCGCGCTTGCCCATCAGGATACCACCACCGACGATCCGCGCTGGGAATGCGTCGACATCCGCGCCTTCAAGGACGTGCCGAACCCGCCGACGCTGGAGCAGGTCAAGGCCAATCCGAAGCTTGCCGAGATGGCGCTGGTGCGGCTTGGACGGCTTTCCGTACAGCCGGTGACGCCGGCCGAATGGAAGGAAGTCTGCCGCATGGGCGGCCTGACGCCGGCTCCGTGACGGTCCTCACGCCGAACAGCGCGAAAAAGTTCATTCTCGACAACACGGCGCTTATGTCGCCGCCGCATGTGCCGGAGATTGTCCTCAATCTTGCCGACGAAGCGCATGACCTCTGGCAGCGCACGGAGAACGAGCTGATTGAAATCGGCCTGCCGCCGCCGTTCTGGGCCTTTGCCTGGGCCGGCGGTCAGGGCCTTGCCCGTTACGTGCTGGACAATCCGTCGGATGTGCGGGGCAAACGCGTGCTCGACTTCGCCTCCGGCTCCGGCCTTGTCGCCATCGCCGCCGCCAAGGCGGGTGCGGCGCACGTGATCGCCGCCGACATCGACCCGTTCTGCGAAACGGCGATCCGCCTCAACGCAGAGGCCAATGGCGTTGCCATCGACTTTTGCGGCACGGACTGCATCGGCACCGACGCCGGCTGGGACGTGGTGCTGGCCGGCGACGTCTTCTACGACAAATCCTTCGCCGACACGCTGATGCCGTGGTTTTCGACACTGAAGGCGCGCGGCGCTGACATCCTCGTCGGCGATCCGGGCCGCTCCTACATGCCGAAGGCGGGACTGGAGCCGCTCGCAGTCTACGAAGTGGCGGTGACGCGGGCGCTGGAGGACGCCCTGGTCAAGCGCACCACGGTGTGGCGCTTCGCTTGACGGCATTGCCGAACAGGCGTTCCATCGCGCATTGATTTGAAGAATACGCATGTCGTTATCCCAGAACCGTCAGGCTTTGGGCTGCATGCTTGAGGGGAGGACTTTATGGATTTTTCAGTGGTGAACTGGCTGGCGGTGGTTGTCGCGGCCGTCGCGGCGTGGCTGTTTGGCGCCGTCTGGTACACGGCCCTCAGCAAGCCTTGGGTGAGGGCGGCCAGGATCGATCTGTCAACGTCAAAGAAATCGATATTGCCCTTCATCATCTCCTTCATCGCCGAGCTGATCATGGCGCTGGTCTTGGCCTTGGTCGTCGGCGCGATGACCGGCGGCGAGCCGGTCCTTGTCGCAGGGCTGGTCTTCGGCTTCGTCCTCTGGCTGGGTTTCGTCGCCACGACGCTGATGGCCAACCATCGCTATGAGAATTTCGGCTGGGACCTGACCCTGATCGACGGCGGCCACTGGCTCGGCGTGCTGTTGATCATCGGCGCGGTGATCGGCTGGTTCGGGGCGCCGGTCGTCGCCAGCTGAGGCCTGCAGAAGTCGTCAGGTCTGCGTCCTGGCGACTTCGTCGAGGATCCATTCGCGGAAAGCGATGATGCGCGGATCGTTGGCAGTGCTCTCGGGATAGACCAGGAAGTAGCCGAACTCCGGCCCCACGCGCAGACCGAGTTCAAAGGGCTGCACCAGCCTTCCCTGGGAAAGGTCGTTTGCCACCATGGCGAACTCGGCGAGCGCCACGGCATTGCCGTCGAGCGCCGCCTGCACGGCATCGGTAGAGGTTCCAAACACGATAGTCCGACTGTCGTCGAAATCGTTGATGCCGGCCGCCGCCATCCACATGCGCCAGTTCGGCCATGTCACGCCTTGGCGCGACCATTCGATATGGGCAAGCGTGTGGTTGAAGAGGTCGCGCGGTTCGCGCAGCGGCGGGCCGGAGGTCAGCAGGCTCGGGCTGCACACCGGAATGAGGATGTTGTCGAACAGGCGATGGGCGCGAAGCCCCGGATACTTGCCGACCCCGAACCGGATGCCGACATCGACGTCGTCGAGTTCGAAATCGCGCACTTCGTAGCCGATGTCGAACCTCAGCTCGATACTGGGCTGAAGTTTGCGAAAATCGTCGACGCGCCGCATCAGCCATTTTGACGCGAACTGCGCGTCGAGCGTCACCTTCAGCAATGCCGTGCCGCGCGTCAGCTTGCGCGCCCGCGACACCGCCCGGTTGAGCAGGTCGAGCGCATCGATCGAGGCCTCGAACAGCACCGTACCTGCCTCGGTCAACCGGATGGTACGACTGGTTCGCGTGAACAGCACCAGCCCGAGCTGATCCTCGATTTCCTTGATCTGGTGGCTGACCGCCGCCGGCGTCAGCCCGAGCTCGTCGGCAGCGCGGGTGAAATTGAGGTGGCGGGCGGCGGCTTCCAGAGTCCTCAGCGCGCGCGTTCCGGGCAACAGACGGGACATCACCGTATCCTCAAATAAAACTTGACGATCCGAAAAGAACTACTCGTTTCTCGCATGGATTTCAATGCGGCATGATGCATCCATCGAAACACCATCAAGCCGGATTTGATATCCGGCGGAACACGGAGCGCATCATGTCCATCTTCGTTTTGAACTCGCCAGCAGCTCGCTCGAACTGGTTGCATGCCGTAACGGACTGGCTTCGCCAGGCGAAAGTCGCCATCAACCTGCCGCGCCAGGACGTGGAGGACCTTTCGGATCGCCAACTGCGCGATGTCGGCGCGCAGCGCAAGGACGTGACGCGGGCCGTGGACCGGGAACTCGGCCGGCTTGGATTGCTGGACACTGGGTGGCAGAAGCCGAGAAGGCGTTAGGCAATGGTGAGTAGTGAGTAGTGAGTAGTGAAGGATTGAAACGACGCCGAGACCATCCTACTCCCTACTCCCTACTCCCTACTCCCTACTCCCTACTCCCTACTCCCTACCTCACCACCCTCACCACCGTCCGGTCCGACACCAGCGGCAACAGCCGCGCCATTGTCCGCGCTGTCACCGCCACGCAGCCTTGCGTCGGTGTGAAGCCTGGGCGCGCCAGATGGAAGAAGATGGCGCTGCCGCGGCCGCGCCGGCGCGGCGCCATGTTCCAGTCGAGCACAAGGCAGGCGTCATAGAGGCGGTCGTCGCGCCGCATTCGCTCATGGCTGGCGCCATAGGGGATTTTCACCGGCCGGTTGTAGTTGCGGTCGTCCGGCACCTCGCACCAGCCGAGATCGGCGCCGATCGGCGCCATCGCCAGCTGGGTTTTGCGGCCGGCCGCGAAATGATCGCCCCGAAAATATCCTGACAAAATCCGCATCTCGCCAAGCGGCGTCGCACCGTCGCCTTCGCGCTTATTGGCCGAGATGCCGCCGCGTCCGAGCGCACAGGCAAACACCTTGCTGCCGGCCTGCAATATCCCCTGGCTGGGGTTGCCCGGCCTCGCCCGAACCACCAGCACACGCAGCCTTTTCGGCAAAATTGCGCCGGCTGCATTGCGATCGCGTTTTTTCTTGTATGATCGTGTCACGGAACAAATCACTGTGATCGGACTGTTGCGCCGGTCAGCTTCCGCATAAATGGGAGGCGGTCAACTGAAAATTCTTTTCAAAACAATGGATTGATCCATGACATCACGTACCATTCTGATCGTTGACGATGATGACGACCTGCGCGGAACCCTCGTCGAGCAACTGGCCCTTTACGAAGAATTCGACGTCTTGCAGGAAGCGACCGCCGCCAAAGGCGTCGCCGCGGCGCGCGGCGGGCTCATCGACCTGCTCATCATGGATGTCGGACTGCCCGACATGGATGGCCGCGAGGCGGTGAAGATCCTGCGCAAGGGCGGCTACAAGGCGCCGATCATCATGCTGACCGGCCACGATACCGATTCCGACACAATTCTGGGCCTCGAGGCCGGCGCCAACGACTATGTCACCAAGCCGTTCCGCTTCGCCGTGCTGCTCGCCCGCATACGCGCACAACTGCGCCAGCACGAGCAGAGCGAGGACGCCACCTTTTCGGTCGGGCCCTACACGTTCAAGCCCAGCCAGAAGCTTCTGATCGACCAGCGCGGCGGCAAGGTGCGGCTGACCGAGAAGGAAGCCTCGATCATCAAATATCTCTATCGAGCCGACCAGAAGGTGGTGACGCGCGACGTCCTGCTCGAGGAAGTGTGGGGCTACAATTCCGGCGTCACCACGCACACGCTGGAAACTCACGTCTACCGGCTGCGCCAGAAGATCGAGCGCGATCCTTCCAATGCTGAAATTCTTGTGACAGAAAGCGGCGGCTACAAGCTGGTTCCTTAAACTTTTCATTGTTCGATAAGCGGTCGGGGCGGGACTGTTTCGGGGAGGATCCGGCTGGGGGAGCCTGGATCGGCCCGTTGCGCAGATTGAAGTGTTAGAGCGTCCTTTGCGCGTTCAATTGGACACGCGGCGCTCTAAGGGAGGGATTGGACTGACCGTTCGGGGACGCAGCTAGAGATGGCGCTGGATGACGACATCCGCATCCTGTCCGCCGTGAAGCTCTTTGAGGGTTTCACGCAGGAACAGCTGCGCCTGCTCGCCTTCGGCGCCGAAGCCACCCATCTGCAGGCCGACCGCAAGCTGTACCGCGAGGATGACGAAGCCGACTCAGCCTATATCGTGGTCAGTGGCCGCATCGTGCTCTACCGGGAGCAGGATGGCGACCGCATCCCGATCGGCACCGCCGGCCCCGGCACGATCCTCAGCGAACTGGCGCTGATCGCCGACTCAAGACGGCTGACCAGCGCCTCGGCCGAGACCGATTCGGAAGTGATAAGGTTGAGCCGCAAGATGTTTCGCCGCATCCTGGAGGAATATCCCGAGGTGGCGGTGAAACTGCACCAGCGCATCCTCGATGATTTCCAAGCCATGATCGCCCGCATCGAGAAGCTGGCGCCAAGGTTTGGCGGGTAGGTCCCCGCGACCGCGCTGACGCTTGGGTGTGTCGAGATTCAGGTCAGGCCGAGTCGAAAATGGCTGATACCGAGAACCGGAGCGGGGCGTACTCAAAGTACGCACCGGAAGCGCAGGTATCGGCCATTGCAGGCCGGCCTCACCTGAATATCGGCACGCCTAATCCAGGTCGAACCGCGCAATCACCGGCACATGGTCCGAGGGCCGCTCCCAGCCACGCGCCTCTCGCAGGATCTCATAGCGGGCAAAGCTCGGCACCAGGTTCGGTGACGACCAGACATGGTCGAGCCGGCGGCCGCGGTTCGAGGCTTCCCAGTCCCGCGCGCGATAGCTCCACCAGGTGTAGAGCTTCTGCTCTGGGGGCACGTCGAGCCGCATCAGGTCGACCCAGTCGCCGGCGATCCGCATCGCGTCGAAATTTTGCGTCTCGACCGGCGTGTGGCTGACGACGTTGAGCAATTGCTTGTGCGACCAGACATCGTGCTCCTGCGGAGCGATGTTGAGGTCGCCGACCAGGATCGAGGCCGACACCTCGTCATGCGCGGCGCGGATGGCGTTCATCTCGGCAACGAAATCGAGCTTGTGGCGGAACTTGCGGTTGATCTCCGGATCGGGCTCGTCGCCGCCGGCCGGCACGTAGAAATTGTGGACCAGGATTGCCTTGCCGCCGGCCTGCACCTTGACCGACAGATGCCGGCTGTCATCGATCTCGCAGAAGCGCCGTTTCTCGACAATCTCGATCGGCCGCCGCGCCACCGTCGCAACGCCGTGATAGCCCTTCTGGCCATGGAATGCGATGTGCTCGTAGCCGGCCTTGCGGAACGCCTTTTCCGGAAACAGCTCGTCGGGAACCTTCGTCTCCTGCAGGCAAAGCACATCGGGCGCCTGCTCCGTCAGCAGCCGCTCGACGATCGGCATGCGCAGGCGCACGGAGTTGATGTTCCAGGTGGCGATGGAGAAGGGCATGCGGCGGTCCGAACAAGGTCGCCGATCTACTGCCAGCCTAGCGCCACAAACACAAGCCAGCCTTTGCGGGCGGCGGCTCTGATTCAGGTCAGGCCGAGTCGAATGGCGGTCTCCGAGAACCGGAGCGGAGCGTACTTAAACCACGTGAGCACCGGAAGCGCAGGAGATCGCCATTGGCAGGCCGGCCTCACCGCATCTAGCGCTGGTTGGTGTTCAGCTCGCGGTTCGCCGCATAGTCGATGGCAAAGGTGTCCGCAGGGAAGCTGACGCCTTCCTTGGTGTTGTAGATCATCACCGTGGTGTCCTTGCCCTTCGCGTCGGTGATGGTCCACTGGCGCAGATCATAGGATTTCGGATCGAACATCATAGTGATCTTCGAATTGCCGAACACCGACTTGTCGGCAAGCTGGATGGTGGTGAGGTCGCTCTCTTCCTTGATCGATTTCACGCGGCCCCCCGAGAGGTCGATCTTGGTGTCGAGCAACAGCTTCAGCGGCGTCTTCGACAACGGATAGAGATCGGACGTTTTCAGCCGCTTATTGAGGATGACCACCGACTTGCCGTCGGAAATCACCCGGAAATTCGACTTGCCGTCATAGTTGAAGCGAATCTTGCCTGGCCGCTCAAGGAAGAACTTGCCGCCGGTCTGCTGGTTGTTGGGGCCGAACTGGACGAACTCGCCGCTCATCGATTTGACCGAGGAGAAATGGTCGGCGATCTTTTGCGCCGTCGGCGGCACTGCCGCCTGCGCCGAGGCCAAGAGCTGGAACCCCGGCACGACGTTGATGGCCGCGGCGCCGGCAAGCATCAGGCCAAGGCCGAGCAACTGGCGACGGTTTGGAGCGAAATCGCTGATCGCGGAAAGATCGTTTTTCATGCCGGTCACTCTCGTGTGGTGTGTGTCTCGTTGCAGTCGGTGGACCCCCAGTTAGACTTAAGTTTGGCGGGCCGGACAGCGCTCAGTCGCTGTAACGCGCCAAAAGGTTCAAGGTTGCCGCCGGGCCGTATCGGCTGATCAGAACTTGTCGTCCTCGGTCGGCACCAGGATTTCGCGTTTGCCGGCATGGTTGGCCGGGCCGACAATGCCTTCCTTCTCCATCTTCTCGATGATCGAGGCGGCGCGGTTGTAGCCGATGCCGAGCCGGCGCTGGATATAGCTGGTCGACGCCTTGCCGTCGCGCAGCACGACCGAGACCGCCTGGTCGTAGGGATCGTCGGAATCCTCGAAATTGCTGTTGCCGCCACCGCCAGCGCCGCCCTTGCCCGACGGCTCGTCATCGTCCTCGCCGTCATCCTCGGTGATGGCGTCGAGATATTCGGGCACGCCCTGCAGCTTCAGATGGGCGACGATCTTCTCGACCTCGTCGTCGGCGACGAACGGGCCGTGCACGCGCTGGATGCGGCCGCCGCCGGCCATGTACAGCATGTCGCCCATGCCGAGCAGCTGCTCGGCGCCCTGCTCGCCCAGAATGGTGCGGCTGTCGATCTTCGACGTCACCTGGAAGGAGATACGGGTCGGGAAATTGGCCTTGATGGTGCCGGTGATGACGTCGACCGACGGACGCTGCGTCGCCATGATGACATGGATGCCGGCCGCGCGCGCCATTTGTGCCAGGCGCTGCACCGCGCCTTCGATGTCCTTGCCGGCGACCATCATCAAATCGGCCATCTCGTCGATGATGACCACTATGTAGGGCATTGGCTCGAGATCGAGGTTCTCGGTCTCGTAGATCGCCTCGCCGGTCTGGCGGTCGAAGCCGGTCTGCACGGTGCGCGAGATTTTTTCGCCCTTCTTTTCAGCCAACTGCACGCGCGCGTTGAAGCCGTCGATGTTGCGCACGCCGACCTTGGACATCTTGCGGTAGCGGTCCTCCATCTCGCGCACCGTCCATTTCAACGCCACCACGGCCTTCTTCGGGTCGGTGACCACCGGCGTCAGAAGGTGCGGGATGCCGTCATAGACGGAAAGTTCGAGCATCTTCGGGTCGATCATGATCAGCCGGCAGTCCTGCGGCGTCAGCTTGTAGAGCAGCGACAGGATCATCGTGTTGATGGCGACGGACTTGCCGGAGCCGGTGGTGCCTGCGACCAGCACATGCGGCATCTTGGCGATGTCGACGATCACCGCCTCGCCATTGATGGTCTTGCCCAGCGCCAGCGCCAGCTTGGACTTGGTCGTCTCGAAATCGCGGCTGGCCAGGATCTCCCGGAGATAGACGGTCTCGCGCTTGGCATTCGGCAATTCGATGCCGATGGCGTTGCGGCCGGGCACCACGGCGACGCGGCAGGCAATCGCGCTCATCGAGCGGGCGATGTCGTCGGACAGGCCGATGACGCGCGACGATTTGATGCCGGGCGCCGGTTCCAGTTCATAGAGCGTGACGACGGGGCCGGGCCGTACCGCGATAATCTCGCCCTTGACGCCGAAATCCTCCAGAACGCCTTCGAGCAGGCGCGCATTCTGCTCCAGCGCGTCCTTGGACAGGCTGGCGTCGCGCACCACGTTCTTCGGCTCCGACAGGAAATGCAGCGACGGCATTTCGAATGTTTCCGAGCCGATCAGCGAGGTCTGCGCCTCGCGCTGGACGCGCGCGCCGGGAGCGGGACGCGGCGCAGGTGCGGCGACGCGGGTCGCCGCATCTGACCGGAAGTTCTGCACCTTGGCGTTCGGCGCGGCACGGCGCTGGACCGGCTCGTCGTCGAGTTCGACCTCCTCGTCGCCATTGCCGAAACCGGCATCGAGGACGTCGTCATCGTCCGGATCGACGGAAACGCTGCGGTCATTGACCATGGCGGCGAAGAATTCCGGCTCGACGCGGGCGCGGCCATCCGGGCTCATCCGCGCTTCGGCGAATTCCGCCGATTCGACCCGTTCGGCGGCGCGGCGCCATGCGGTGGAGCGCTGCTCCATCTCCGGCTCGAACTCGTCGCGCTCCTGCTGGCGGCGCACAGCCCGGCGATGCATCCAGGCGCGGAAAGACAGCCACCAGTGGGTAATGGCGCCGAGCGCCAGTATCCCTTCGTCGCCCTCGTCGTCGTCTTCGTCGAAGAGCAGGTCGTCCTCTCGGGGATCGGGCTCCGCGGTGCGCTCCATGACGGCAAAGCCGTTCTTGCGCGCAATCAGCGCCGAGCCATAGGCAAACAGCCACAGCGCCGGCGCAATGAGCACCATGGCAATGATGCTGGCAACGATGCCGGTCGGGTAGCCGCCAATGACCATGCCCGGAATATTGAGCACCATGTCGCCGAACACGCCACCGAGGCCGGTCGGCAACGGCCACGTCTTGGGCGGCACCACGCAGCCGGCCATCGCCGCCGCGAGCAGCGCGAAGCCGAACCAGGCAAGGCCGCGCTTCGGCAGCCTGTCGACGCCGCGCGCCGAAAACAGAAGAAAGCCCCAGATCACCGCCGGCACCAGGGCGGCAACCGCGGCAAGGCCGAAGAACTGCATGGCGAGGTCGGAGAATACCGCGCCCGCATAGCCCATGGCGTTGGTGACGATGTTGTCGGTGGCGTGCGAGAAGCTGGGATCGGCGACGTTCCAGGTCGCCAGCGCCGCGACGCCAAAGGCGACCAGCGCAAACAGGCCGGCGCCGACCAGCCGCCCGACCTGGCGCCGCGCGAATGCCTGGATGCCGTGCCCCGTATCGGTTAGCGCGAGCGGTGCTGAAGCCCCTGAACGCATGCTTCGTTCCCCGTCTGTCATGGACTGGCCGGGCGCATGACGCACTCCGGCAGATTCGGATGTCAGACTATCGGGGGGAAGTTAAGGCCGCATTAACTATACGGCAGCCGGAGCCACGATCTTGCTCACTCCACTGTAGGCAGTCTCAACAGTTCAGAACCAATCCGG
The DNA here is from genome assembly GCF_040319795.1 of Mesorhizobium sp. M0862. Classification (NCBI taxonomy): domain Bacteria; kingdom Pseudomonadati; phylum Pseudomonadota; class Alphaproteobacteria; order Hyphomicrobiales; family Phyllobacteriaceae; genus Mesorhizobium; species Mesorhizobium sp. M0862. The sequence goes on along the minus strand of NZ_JAMYOJ010000019.1, from coordinate 55,980 downwards.
TCGACGTCTCCCCGCCGGCGGCCATCACTAGAACGTGATTGCGCAGGGATCGAGGCCTGCCAGCACGGTTGCCAAAAAGAGAGGCCCGGAATGACCCGGGCCTCAAAGCGTGAACTCCTTTCGGGAGCGTCACGACGGGATGGGAGAATGCGGGGCGGCCGAGCCGCCCCGCAAGGCTTACGAGTGGTAGGCCGCTTCGCCATGCGAAGTCAGGTCGAGGCCTTCGCGCTCGGCGTCGGCTGTCGGACGCAGACCGATGATCAAGTCGACAACCTTGTAGAGGATGGCGCTGCCGATGCCCGACCACAGCAGAGTTACCAGGACGCCTTTGCCCTGCGCCAGGAGCTGCGTGGCCGTGCCGGCATAGCCGGCGGCGAAGTCGGCCGTCGAATAGTCGACGATGCCGGCGCCGCCGAGGGCGGGATTGACCAGAATGCCAGTGCCGAGCGCACCGATGATGCCACCGACGCAGTGGACGCCGAAGACATCGAGGCTGTCATCATAGTCGAACGTGTTCTTCACCACCGAGACGAAGAAGTAGCAGACGAAGGTGGCGACGATGCCAAGCACGATAGCGCCCATCGGGCCGGCAAAACCTGCAGCCGGCGTAATCGCGACGAGGCCGGTGACCGCGCCCGAAACAGCGCCGAGCATGGAGGCTTTGCCGCGCAGCAGCGATTCAAGCACGATCCAGGCCACTGCCGCCGCCGCCGTGGCGACGAAGGTGTTGATCATCGCCAGCACCGCATAGGCGTTCGCTTCGAGGTTCGAACCGGCGTTGAAGCCGAACCAGCCGACCCACAGCAATGAAGCGCCGACCATGGTCAGCGTCATCGAGTGCGGCGCCATGATGTCCTTCTTGTAGCCGATGCGCTTGCCGATCATCAGCGCGCCGACGAGACCGGCAATGCCCGCATTGATGTGAACGACCGTGCCGCCGGCGAAGTCGATGGCGCCGAAGCTGAAGATCAGGCCGGACGGGTCGGCATAGGCGCTCGGGCCGCCCCAGAACCAGACCATGTGCGCGATCGGGAAGTAGATTAACGTCACCCATAGGATAACGAAAAGGATCAAGGCGGAGAATTTGACGCGTTCGGCGAATGCGCCGACGATCAGGGCGGGCGTGATGCAGGCGAAGGTCATCTGGAAGACGACGAACACCAGTTCAGGAATGGCGACGCCCTTGCTGAAGGTTTCCGAAAGCGTCGATACGTTGACGCCGGAGAGAAACATCTTCGAAAGGCCGCCGACGAAGGCGTTGCCCGGGGTGAAGGCGAGGCTGTAGCCGTAGAAGACCCAGATGATCATGACCACGCTGGTGATGGTGAAGACCTGCATCAGCACCGACAGCATGTTCTTGGTACGAACCAGGCCGCCGTAGAAAAGCGCAAGGCCGGGAATGGTCATCAACAGCACCAGCACGGTGGAAATCATCATCCACGTGGTGTCGCCCTTGTCGACAGTAAAAGCCGGCGCTGCTGGCGCTGCCGCCGCGACGGCGGGAGCCGCCTCCTGCGCGAAGGCAGCAACCGTGCCCAATGCTCCGAGCGCTAAGGAGCCCAGCAGCGCGGAGCGTGCCACTGACTTCAAGGTGGAAGGTATATTCATTGAACTCTCCATTGGAATACGTGTTCGCCGCTCAAAGTGCGTCGGTGTCTGTTTCGCCGGTACGGATGCGCACCGCCTGATCGATGCCGAAGACGAAGATCTTGCCGTCGCCGATCTGGCCGGTCTTGGCCGCCGCCGTGATGGCTTCGACGGCCTTGTCGACCAGGTCTGTGCTGACCGCGACTTCGATCTTGATTTTCGGCAGGAAACTGACCGCGTATTCCGCCCCGCGATAGATTTCCGTGTGTCCCTTCTGACGCCCGTAGCCTTTGACTTCGGTGACGGTCAGGCCCTGGATGCCGACGGCGGTGAGCGCTTCGCGCACCTCGTCGAGCTTGAACGGCTTGATGATTGCCATCACGATTTTCATAAGGTTTCACCCTTTGCTGTTGCGGTCCCCCGCGTTTGCACACCTTCACCGATCCCAAAAAGCCCGGAGAGTGCCCAACAGGATTCAAGCTCCGTGCCAGTTGCCGAAGCAGGGTGTTAACTCATTGTAAATAAACGGATTGCTCGAGTCCCGGCGGCACGGTGCGCACTGTCAACGGACAGTCACTGATTAAAAAGTAGGCAATTTTTCGAAAATGCCTATTCGGCAGGCGGCCGTTTCAGCCGGATCAGGCCTTCCTGGGCAACCGAGGCGATCAGCGTGCCGTCGCGGGCAAACAGCGAGCCGCGGGTGAAGCCGCGCGACCCCTGCGTCGAGGGGCTGTCCTGCGTGTATAGGATCCAGTCATCGAGCGGATGGCTGCGATGGAACCACATCGCATGGTCGAGGCTCGCCGCCTGGATGTCGCGGTCGAAAATGGCGCGGCCGTGCGCAAAGGTCGAGGTGTCGAGCAGCGTCATGTCGGAGAGGTAGGCAAGCACCGCCGCCTGGATGCCGCGGTCGGCCGGCACCGGGCCGGTGGTGCGGATCCAGATGTTCTGCTGCGGCTCCAGCTTTTCGCGGCTGGTGTAATGCTCCAGCATCACCGGCTTCATCTCAATCGGCCGGTCACGCTCCCAATAGCGCTTGATGCCGTCCGGCACCGCCTCGCCGAACTTGCCCAGCAATTCGCGCTGCGACAACAGGCTGTCGGGCGGCGGCACGTCGCGCGGCATCGGCAGCTGATGCTCAAGGCCAACCTCATCCTGCTGGAACGAGGCTTCCAGCGAAAAGATCGCCTGGCCGTGCTGGATCGCCACCACGCGCCGCGTGGTGAAGGAGCCGCCATCGCGGATGCGGTCGACCTCGTAGACGATCGGCACCTTGGTGTCGCCGGGCCGCATGAAATAGCCGTGCAGCGAATGCACGTGGCGCTCGGGCTCGACGGTGCGCTGCGCGGCGACCAGCGCCTGGGCGATGGTCTGGCCGCCGAAAACGCGCTGCCAGTCGAGCTTGGGACTGCGACCACGGTACAGATTGTGTTCCAGCTGCTCGAGGTCGAGAATGCTGAGAAGCTCGTCCATGGCCGCCGTCATGCTTCGTGACCTCGCCGTAAGATGCTATGGCGGTTTCCGACAGGAATGGCGGGCAGTCAAGGCCGGAATGCCCCAGTGGGCGGGGATGGTCGAGACTTCGAAAGGAATTGACATGGCGAACCGCAACACGGACGCAAAAACCCCGCTCGACGTGCTGGTCGCTGGCGCCGGCTATGTCGGCCTCGCGGCCGCAGTGTCGCTGAAACAGGCGCGGCCGGGCCTGGCTGTCGCCGTCGTCGATGCCGCGCCCCCCGGCGTCTGGCAAAAGGATGGCCGCGCCTCGGCGATCGCCGCCGCCGCCTGCCGCATGCTCGACCAGCTCGGCGTCTGGCAGGAAATCGTCGGGCAATCGCAGGCGATCACCGAGATGATCGTCACCGATTCGCGCACCGCCGATCCGGTGCGTCCGGTGTTTCTCACCTTCGATGGCGAGGTCGCGCCGGGCGAACCGTTCGCCCACATGGTCGCCAACAAGGACCTGAACGGCGCCTTGCGCCGCCGCGCGCAAAAGCTCGGCATCGACATCATCGAAGGTGTCGCGGTCGCATCGTTCGACGGCAATGGCGCCGGCATCACCGTGCATCTGGCCGACGGCGCGGCGATTGAGGCGCGGCTGCTGGTCGCCGCCGACGGCGTCAATTCCAAATTGCGCGACATGGCCGGCATCAAGACGGTGAAATGGGAATATGGCCAGTCCGGCATCGTCTGCACGGTGGCGCATGAGCGCCCGCACAATGGCCGCGCCGAAGAGCATTTTCTGCCGGCCGGCCCGTTTGCAACGCTGCCGCTCAAGCCGACCGAGGACGGCACCAACCGTTCGTCGCTGGTCTGGGTCGAACGTTCCGAGGATGCCGAAAAGCTGGTCTCGGGCGACGACCTCGTCTTCGAGCAGGAGCTTGAATTGCGCTTCGGCCTGAAGCTCGGCGAAATCCGCGTCACCGACAAGCCGCGCGCCTGGCCGCTCGGCCTGACCATCGCGCGCGCCTTCGTCGCCCCGCGCGTAGCACTTGCCGGCGACGCCGCGCACGGCATCCACCCGATCGCCGGCCAGGGCCTCAATCTCGGCTTCAAGGATGTGGCGGCCCTTGCCGAAGTGGTGGTCGAGGCCGATCGCTTGGGACAGGATATCGGCGCGCTCGACGTGCTCGAGCGTTACCAGCAATGGCGCCGCTTCGACACCGTGCAGATGGGCGTCACCACAGATGTGCTGAACCGGCTGTTTTCCAACGACATCGGCCCGCTGCGCCAGCTCCGCGACATAGGCCTCGGCCTTGTCGAACGGATGCCCAGGCTGAAGGAGTTCTTCATCCGCCAGGCGTCGGGGTTGTCCAACGGCACACCACGGCTGCTCAAGGGTGAGGCGATTTAGACCGGGAATGAGTGCCGCTTTGTCATAGACGCGGCTCGGCTCCTGACATCAGCCGCGCAATGTTGGCGCGGTGGCGCACGATCACGTAGATGCCGCCGGCGATGACCAGCAACCGGTAGGGCAATGGTTGTTCCATGCCGCCGACGAGGGCGATCGCGGTGAGCGCCGCCAGCATCGAACTCAGGGACACAATTCGGGAAACTGCCAACACCACGGCAAATGCCGTCGCCGCGCCTAGACCCACAGGCCAGGACATCGCCAACAAAACACCCAACCCCGTCGCAGCCGATTTGCCGCCGGTGAAATTCAGCCAGATCGAACGGCTATGCCCAAGCAAAACAGCGAGTCCGGCCAGGCATACAACCCGAGGAGCCCAAACGGGCATATCAGATATTGCCGACGGCGGCGTTGCGGAAGACCAGAAACAAAACCAACGGGCAAAGATGACCGCTGCCGCCCCTTTCAGCACGTCCACCAGAAGCACCACCAATGCTGGCCATTTCCCGAGTGTGCGCAATACATTTGTCGCACCGGTGGGCTTGGAGCCGTGCTCCCGGATATCGATGCCCTTAAGCAGTTTCCCCGCCAGATAGCCGGCAGGCGTAGAGCCGATAAGGTAAGCGGCAGCCGATCCTACCACGCTCGCTATCCAGAATGACATGCGCCCGGGCTGTTTCTCAGTTGACCTCGAAACCCAGCTTCTGCCGCAGTCGCAGCATGCGTTGGTCGGCGACCTTGAAACTCTGCTCGCCGCTCTTGGCAACACGATCCAGCATCTGCAGCAGATCTTCGCGCTCATGCGGATCGAGGCGCTCGCGCAGGAAGGGCGCCAGTTTGTCGATGACGATCGTCGGGTCGTCGATCTGCGCCGCGGCCCATTTGGCGTAGACGACGGCTTCATCGGTCTTCTTCTGGTTGTCCGCAATCTGCGAGATCACCTCGCGGATGACCGTTTCACGCTTCGGCAGGATCGGGCCGTGCTCCGCTGCCAGTGCGGTGATCAGCGTTGCCGCCGCCACCACCGGATCGTCGATCGCCGTCAGCGGCGACAGCGCCGCCTGCTTGCGCAGCTTCTTGCGCCTTATGTTGCCCTGGACGCGGCCGACGACGTCGGCGACCTCGCGCGCGGCTTCGTTCATGGCCTTCATGCGATACCACCAGAACGCCCCGGCTCCCAGCACGCCGAGAATAGCAATCAGGAAAGGCATGTCGAATTCCCCCGAAAATTGCGGCGACGATAGGAGAACTCCGGCGTTGCTTCAACACGCAAGAATTGTATCTGATGAGAAAACAGAGCTGGCCCCCTAATCATCCAGACGCCGAGATCGGACGTCCTGTGTTCAGGTCGCTCGTCACGGGCACTAATGATGCAACCGCTTGGCGATAACGCCGACTTCGCATCCACCCCACTCTACCTGCAAGATATTTCACATACTGAAATTTCGTTCGCCATCATTGACATGGCACAAATCCCGCCGTATTCAACCCCGCCAGAGATTTCATTTTATGAAATTTCTTGCAAAGCTGATGCGACGAGGCTTTCATCGTCGGGGAACCCGGAGGAGAGAATGAACAGGATTGGGCTGGTGGGCGCGCTGAGCGCCGCCGTGATGACGTTGACCCTGGCGATGCCAGCGTCGGCAGAGAGCAAGTTTCAGTGCAAGCCGGATGAGACCTACGTGATGAACGTCATGGTCTCCGCGCATCCCTATTGGGTGCCGGTCTATCAGGGCTTCAAGCAGGCGGCTGCGGCGATGGGCTGCAAGACAGTGTTTTCGGGCACGCCGGACTATGACATCGCCAAGCAGATCGCTTCCTTCGAACAGGATCTGATCAAGAAGCCGGCCGGCGTGCTGCTGCACCCGATGCAGGCCGATCCGTTCATCGAGCCGATCAACCGCGCCATCGAGAACGGCACCACCGTCGTCACCTTCGCCTCCGACTCGCCAAAATCCAAGCGCGTCTCCTACATCACCTCGGACAATCTGGCGGAAGCCAAGTTTGCCGCCGAGGAGATCGTCAAGCAGGTCGGCGACGACGCCGAATATGGCGTGCTTGAGAACCCCGGCCAGAGCAACCACGATCTGCGCGTCACCGCCTTAATCGACTATCTCGCCAAGAACTATCCGAAGATGAAGCTGGTCGGACGCCAGGCCTCTAACCAGGACGCCAATGTCGCCAACAAGGCGGTGGCCTCGATGCTGCAAGCCAACCCGAACCTCAAGGCGCTTTGGATTCCGGAAGCCGGTTCAGCCGAAGGCGCGGTCGCGGCCGTTCTCGAAGCCAAGGCCAAGGTGCTGATCATGCACGCCGACATCACCCCGGCGACGCTAGAGCAGATCAAGGCCGGCAACATCCACATGGCGCTGAGCCCGAACCAGGGAATGCAGGGTTATCTCGGCTTCGTCGCCACCTTCATGGCGGCGCATCCGGAACTGATCGACCCGTTCAACGACTACAAGACGTCGGGCCACAACCCGATGAGCATCCCCTTCGCCGATAACGGCTTTGCCGTCATCACCAAGGAGAATGCCGACTCGTTCGACCTGAACAAGTACATGCAGGGCCGCGATCCCAGCTAATCGCGTCCATCAGGCAATCGCGCCATCCGGCGCGGTTGCCTTATCCCTCCCTGAGCAGGTGAGCACACAAGTGGAAATCCCGGCCCTCCTCAAAATATCCGGCCTCCGCAAATCGTTCGGCCCTGTCCGTGCGTTGCGCGATGTTGGTTTCGAGCTGCGCGCCGCCGAAATCCACGCCATTGCCGGCGAGAACGGCGCCGGCAAGTCGACGTTGATGAAGGTGATCGACGGCATACTGCCGCCCGACAGCGGCGACATCCAGATCGATGGCCGCTCCGTTTCGATCCCCTCGCCGCTGGCGGCGCAAAAGCTCGGCATCGGCTTCGTTCATCAGGAGATCGCGCTCTGCCCCGATGTCTCGGTGGCCGAAAACATCTTCATGTCGATCACCAACGCCAGCAAGGCGCTGCTGATGAATTACCGCGACCTCGAGAAACGTGCGACAGCCATCCTGGCGCGACTTGGCAACATCGATCCGACCGCGATGGTGCGCAGCCTGTCGATCTCCCAGCAGCAGCTGGTCGAGATCGCCAAGGCGCTGACGCTCGATTGCCGCATCCTCATCTTCGACGAGCCGACCGCCGCGCTGACCGAGCGCGAGGCCAAGAAGCTGTTCGAGATCATCCACCAGCTTGCCGGCGAAGGCATCGGCATCATCTACATCTCGCACCGCATGGCCGAAATCTTCGAAAACTGCGACCGCGTCACGGTGCTGCGCGACGGCCAGTACATCACCACGCTCGACATATCGGCGACGACGCCAGAACAGGTCGTGGCGTCCATGGTCGGCCGCGTCATCGACAGCCTCTATCCCGAGAAGCTGCGCGGCGACGAGCAGTCCGAGGAAATTCTGCTCGAGGTCAGCAACCTCTGCGAGACGACCACCTTCCGCGACATCAGCTTCCAGTTGCGCAAGGGCGAAATCCTCGGCATTGGCGGCCTGATCGGCGCCGGTCGCAGCGAGATCGTTCGGGGTATCTGCCGGCTGGAGGGTCAGGTGACCGGCAATGTCAGCCTGCATGGCAAGCCGCTGTCGCTGGCCCATTATGGCGACAGCATCGCCGCCGGCATCGTCTACCTCTCCGAGGACCGCAAGGGCGACGGCTTGTTCCTCGACATGTCGATCGCCGCCAACATCTCGGCGCTGGCGGTGGATCGGATCTCGACGCGCTTCGGCCTCATCAACGACCGCCACGAGAAGCAGCGGGCGGAAACCATCGGCAGGCAGCTGTCGCTGAAATGCGGCCACGTCGGCCAGCCGGTTTCGACGCTCTCGGGTGGCAACCAGCAGAAGGTGGCGATCGCCAAGATGCTGTCGGTCGACCCGAAAGTGATCTTCCTCGACGAGCCGACGCGCGGCGTCGATGTCGGCGCCAAGGCCGAAATCCACCGGATCCTGCGCAAACTGGCGCGCGACGGCGTCGGCATCGTGGTCATCTCGTCGGAACTGCCGGAACTGATCGGTGTCTGCGACCGGGTGCTGATCGTACGCGAGGGACGCCTCACCGGCGAGGTCACCGGCGCGGAAATGACCGAAGAAAACATCATGGTCCTGGCATCGCTTGCCGATGACGGCCGGCAACGGAGCGCCGCATGAGCATCGTGGGGGAAAGCATGGACAGCGTGACGCCGCCGGCCCGCATCGGGTTCGGTGAAAGGCTTGGCGGCCTGATCAGGATGCGCGAGACCGGTCTGATCCTCATCATCGCCGTGCTCTTTGCGGTCATGTCGTTCGCATCGCCGTACTTCCTGACCTGGGACAACATGCGGGCGATGGCGATGGCCTTCGCGGTCGAAGGCATCGTCGTCGTCGGCATGACGATCCTTCTGATCTCAGGCGGCATCGACCTTTCGGTCGGTTCGGTCACCGCACTCGCCATGGTCATTGCCGGCCTGCTCTTCCTCGGCGGCGTCGACCCCTGGCTGGCATCATTGATTGCAATAGCGGCCTGTGCAGGCATCGGCGCCTTTATGGGCTTCTTCGTCACCAGGGTGGGATTGCACCACTTCATCGTCTCTCTGGCCGTGATGGTGATTGCGCGCGGGCTCTGCCTGCTCGGCACCGGCGGCCGCCCGCTCGGGCTCTATACCCTGCCGCCCGAGTTCAAATTCATCGGCCAGGGCGCCATTGGCGGCATTCCGGTCGTCATCATCATCTTCATCGTCTTCGTCATCCTGTCCGACTTCATGCTGCGCCGCACGACGATGTTCCGCAAAGTTTTCTACACCGGCAGCAATGAGAAGGCGGCCGCCTATTCCGGCATTCGCACCAAGAAGGTCGTGTTCCTGACGACAACTTTGTGCTCGACGCTGTGCGGCTTTGCCGGCGTGATCTACATGGCCCGCTTCGGCTCGGCCCAGCCGACCTTCGGCGCCGGCATGGAGCTGAACGTCATCGCCGCCGCGGTGATCGGCGGCGCCAGCCTCACTGGTGGCTCCGGCACCATTCTCGGCGCCATCCTTGGCACCATCCTGCTCTCCGTCGTTTCAAGCTCGCTCGCTCTGCTCGACGTGTCCGTCTATTGGCAGGACATCATCCGCGGGTCCATTCTGCTGACGGCGGTCACCGCCGATTACTACTTCAACAAGCGGCGGGGCTGAGATGGCGGACGGCAGGGAAGATTTCGAGGCGATCCGGCAGATCCACACCGTTCTGGTGCTGCACTTCGTCGACGGCATGAAGCAGAACGACATTGCGGCGGCGCTCAACCTTTCGGCGTCGAAAGTCAATCGGCTGATCGCGCAAGGGCGCAAGCTCGGCATGCTGAGGATCGCGGTCGAGAGCCCGTTCCAGCGCCTCGTCGACATCGAAAAGCAGCTGATCGAGGTCGCGCAACTGGCAGCCGCGATCGTGACGCCGACCGTGGCCGGCAGTCCCGACAGCACGCTGCAGCAGGTGGGGCGCGCGGCGGCCAACCAGTTGCTCGAGACTTTGCGCGACGGCGACGTCATCGCCATTACCGGCGGCAAGGCGATCAGCGCGCTGGTCGAAAACCTGCAGCCCGAGCGCGCCTTCGACGTCACCGTCGTGCCGCTGACCGGCGGCGTCCAGGGCAAGCACTATACCGACGTCAACCATCTGGCGACGCGGCTGGCCGAACGCCTCGGCGGCACCAGCATGCTCTTGCATGCGCCACTCTTTGCCGAAAGCCGCGAGCAGCGCGATCTCCTGCTGGACATGGCCTCGGTGCGCGAGATCTTCGACCTGGCGCGCAAGGCGGCGATCGCGCTGGTCGGCGTCGGGTCGATTCAGACGCCGGGATCGAGCTACTACGACCTCCACCCAGGCCTCGATCCCGACCGCGAAAAACTCGCCGCCAGCGGCGCGGTCGGCGAGTTCCTTGCGCATCTGATCCGCGACGACGGCGCGCTGGCCGACTACCCGCCCAATGACCGCCTGGTGGCGCTGGCGCCTTCGGAACTTGGCCGCTGCCGGTCGGTGATGGGGGTGGCCAGCGGCGCCGAAAAGATCTGGCCGATCCGTGCCGCGCTTCGCGGCAACTATCTCAAATCACTGGTCGTCGACGAAGAGACGGCCAATGCAGTCCTGAGCAATGCGGGGAGCATACGCAATGTCGCCTGAAATGTTGACGCGCACCATTGGCGCGTCGGGAATATCCGCCTCCGCAATCGGCCTTGGCACCTGGGCCATTGGCGGCTGGATGTGGGGCGGCACCGATGAGGCGCAGTCGATCGACACCATCCGCGCCTCGATCGACGAAGGCGTTTCGCTGATCGACACCGCGCCTGCCTATGGCCAAGGCCTGTCCGAGGAAATCGTCGGCAAGGCGATCAAGGGCCGCCGCGACAAGGTCGTGCTCGCCACCAAGCTTGGGCTGATCTGGCACGCGAAAAAGGGCAACCACTTCTTCGACTATGACGGCGCGCCCGTGCATCGCTATCTCGGTGCCGGCTCTGTCGTCTACGAAGTCGAGCAGAGCCTGCGCCGTCTCGGCACCGACCACATCGACCACTACATCACCCACTGGCAGGATCCGACGACGCCGGTCGCTGAAACGATGGAAGCGCTCGACCGGCTGAAAACCCAGGGCAAGATCCGCTCCATCGGCGCCAGCAATGTCAGCGTCGCCGATGTGAAGGCCTATCTCGCGGCCGGCCAGCTCGATGCGGTCCAGCAGGAATACAGCATGGTTGCGCGCGACATGGAACAAGACCTGTTGCCCTTCTGCGCCGGGAACAACGTGTCGGTGCTCAGCTATTCCTCCCTGGCGCTCGGTCTGCTCTCGGGCAAGATCGGTCCCGACCGCGTCTTTACCGGCGACGACCAGCGCAACGACAATCCGCGCTTCTCGCTCGCCAACCGCCGCAAGGTGGCAGCGCTGATGGAAGCGATCAGGCCGAGTGCCGAGGCGCACGGCGCCAGCGAGGCGCAGGTGGTCATCGCCTGGACGCTGCAGCAGCCCGGCATCACCTTCTCACTCTGCGGCGCGCGCAGCCCGCAGCAAGCCAGGGAAAACGCGCAGGCCGGCCGCATCAAATTGTCGGGACAGGAGATCAACCAGATCAGTGAGGCCGCCAGCCGCCATCTGACCAATCTCGACGCCTGACCGCCACCAGTAACCCGAACCAAGTTGAGCTGCCGTCCACCGGACGGCAGAACGGCCAACCTTGCCCGGCAAAGCCATGCCTGATCAGAGAACCGTCATCCTCGACACGATCCGCCGCAACGGCGCGTTCGATGTCGTCGTCATGGGCGGCGGCATAAACGGCATCGGCGTTTTCCGCGAACTGGCGCTGCAGGGTCTCCGAGTTCTGCTGGTCGAACGCAACGATTTCTGTTCGGGCTGCAGTGCGGCACCCTCGCGCATGATCCATGGCGGCCTGCGCTATCTCGAGAATGGCGAGTTCGGCCTGGTGCAGGAATCGCTGCGCGAACGCGACGCGCTGCTGGCCAATGCGCCGCATATGGTGCGGCCGCTGCCGACGACAATTCCGATCCGCTCCGTCTTCTCCGGGCTGATGAACGGCGCGGCAGGCTTTCTCGGCTTTTCAGAAACGCCTTCCAGCCGCGGCGCGCTGGCGATCAAGGCAGGCCTCGCGCTCTACGACTGGACGACGCGCAAGCGCCGGGTGCTGCCGCGCCACAGTTTCCGTGGCGCCAGGGCGACCTTCGCGCAATGGCCGGCGCTCGATCCCAAACTGCGCTTTTCCGCTACCTATTACGACGCCTGGATCAGCTACCCCGAACGGCTCGGCATCGAATTGCTGCTCGATACCGCACGCCTGGCGCCCGACAGCCTCGCGCTCAATCGCGCCGAGATTGCGCGGGTAGGGTCGGCCTTCGAACTCACCGACACGGCTGGCGGAGAACGTTTCGCCGTGACCGTCAAGGCGATCGTCAATGCGACAGGCGCCTGGCTCGATTCGGCGATCGCCCGGCTCGACGCCTCCGAAAAGCCCGCGTCGCCCCTGGTCGAGGGCACCAAGGGCTCGCACCTCATCCTCGACAACGAGCCGCTCTACCGTGCGCTCGGCGGTCACATGATTTTCTTCGAGAATGCCGACGGTCGCGTCTGCATCATGTTTCCCTATCTCGGCAAGGTGCTGGTCGGCTCGACGGATATCCGCGTCAGCGAAGCCGGGCGCGTGCGCTGCGAACCGGCCGAGACCGACTACATATTGGCGGCGGCGCGGTTGGTATTCCCGTCCATTCCGGTCCGTGCCGCCGACGTCGTCTTCACCTATAGCGGCATCCGGCCGCTGCCGAAGAGCGACCATGCCTTCACCGGCAGGATATCGCGCGGCCATTCCGTGCATCGCATAGCCGGCGGCATCCCGCAGTTCTGCATGATCGGCGGCAAGTGGACGACCTTCCGCGCCTTCGCCGAACAGGCGGCCGACGAAGTGCTGGCCGAGCTTGGCCGCGAGCGCATTCGCGGCACGCTGGCGCTGCCGATCGGCGGCGGCCTCGGTTTCCCCGCAGATCTGGAATCGATGGCAGCCGATCTCGCCGGTGAGTTCGCGATCGGTACCGACCGCGCCGCGTATCTCGTCGATCGCTACGGCAGCGGCGCGCGCGACATCATCCTGTTCTGCCTCGGACGTCCCGACGATATCAGGCTCGACGACAGGACCGAAACCACGACGGCCGAGATCGTCTATCTCGCCCGGCATGAGTTCGTGACCTGCCTCTCGGATGTTGTCTTGCGCCGCACGTCGCTCGCCATTGCCGGCGACATCTCGACGGTATCAATCGAGCGCATCGCCGATGTACTGGCCGCCGAACGCGGCTGGAGCGATCCGTACCGCGACGAGGAGATAAAAAGTCTCATCGCCGAACTCGACACCTATCACGGCGTCTCGCAAGAGATGCTCGACCAACGCACGATCCCAGGAGCAGAACATGAAAGTCAGCACCAAGGCCCGGATGAACCGGATGTTCACCAACGGCAATTGCCTCGACGTGGCGCTCGATCACGGCGTCTGCAATGAGCCGGGGTTTCTCGTTGGCCTGGAGGACATGCCACGTGTCATCGACACGCTGATCGCGGCAGGGCCCGACGCGTTGCAGCTGACCTATGGCCAGGCCGACCTCTTGCAGTCGCGGCAAGACAAGGACAAGCCGGCGCTGGTCATGCGCATCGACATGGGCAACCCCTACAATGCCCAGCGCCACCGCGTGATGTGGTCGATGCTGCAGAATTATGACGAGCCGATCATCGGCGCGCTGGAGATGGATGCGGCCTGCGTCGTCGTCAATTTGTTCATGCTGCCCGACGAGCCGGAGCTGTTTCGCCAATGCGTCGAAAACATCGCCAAGGTCCGCGCCGCCTGCCAGCGATACGGCATGCCGTTGATGATCGAGCCGCTGGTCATGCTGCCCAACGATATCAGGGGCGGCTACCAGGTCGACGGCGATGCGGAAAAGATCGTAACGCTGGTGCGGCTCGCCGCCGAAATGGGCGCCGACATCATCAAGGCCGACCCGACCGAGCACGCGGAAGATTTCCACCGCGTCGTCGAGGCGGCACGCGTGCCGGTGCTGGTGCGTGGCGGCGGCAAGGACGATCTCAAGACGGTGCTGGCAAAATCGTCAGCCCTGCTCAGACAAGGCGCCAAGGGGCTGGTCTATGGCCGCAACATCTATCAGCATGCCAATCCGAAGGCGGTAGTGAGTGCGTTGATGGCGATGATCCACAACGACGCCGGCGGCGAAGAGGCTTGGGACATCTACAACAATGGCTGATCAAGCCGCCTATCTGCTCGGCCTCGACGCCGGCAACACCATCATCAAGGCGGTGCTGTTCGATCATACGGGACGGCAGCTCGCCATGCATGCGGTCGCCGGCCGTTCGCACACGCCGCAACCCGGCTATGTCGAGCGCGGCCTCGGCGGCATGTGGGCCGCTGCGCGCGACGCCATACGCGCCTGCATTGCGCAGGCCGGCATCGATGCCCGCGAGATCGCCGCCGTCGGCTGCGCCGGCCATGGCAACGGCCTTTATCTGGTCGACCGTGCCGGCGAACCGCTGATCGGCATCCAGTCGCTCGACACCCGCGCCGCCGGCATGGCGGCGTCCCTGGCGTCGCGCAATGCCGAGGCACTGCACGCCATCTGCCTGCAAAAGCCGTGGCCGGCGCAGACGCCGACCTTGCTGGCCTGGGTCAAGCAGCATGCGCCCGACCTTTATGCCGCAACCGGCACGGCGATGCTGTGCAAGGATTTCATCACTTTCCGCTTGACGGGCGAGCGTGTCAGCGATGTCTCCGACATGTCCGGCTGCGGCCTCGTCCGCATGCCCGAAGGCGTCTATGATTCCGAGCTTCTCGCGCTCTACGGCATCGAGGATGCGCAGGCCAAACTGCCTCGATTGCTCGACAGCGCCGACATCGCCGGCGCGGTCACCGCGCAAGCGGCTGAAGAGACCGGACTGGCGGAAGGCATGCCGGTCATCGCAGGCTATTTCGACGTCGTCGCCAGCGCCATGGGGGCGGGCGTCGTGCGCCCCGGCGAAGCCTCTGTTATCGCCGGCACCTGGTCGGTCAATCAGGTCTTCTCCACTACGCCGGTTGGCGACCCAGATGTTTTCATGGTGGCGCGCTTCGGCCCCAGCCGTTTCGTCAATATCGAATCCAGCGCTACATCGGCCGCCAATCTCGAATGGTATGTGCGCGAATTCGTCGAGCGCGGTGCCCATTATGACGATCCGTTCGGCCACTGCAACGCGGCTGTCGGCGCGGTGACGCCGGCCTGGGACGATCCGATTTTCCACCCGTTTCTCTACGGCTCCGGACAAGGGGCGGAGTTTCGCGCCGGCTTCTACGGCCTCGCCGGCTGGCACGGGGAAGGCCATTTGTTGCGCGCATTGTTCGAGGGCGTGATGTTCGAGCACCGGCGCCACATCGAAGTCTTGAAAAAAGCCGGCGTCGGCTTCGAAAGAGCCGTGCTATCCGGCGGCGGCTCGCGCAGCGAGCACTGGCCGCAAATCTTCGCCGACGGGCTTGGGGTGCCGATCACCGTGCCTGAGGCGCGCGAGACCGGCGCGCTTGGCGCGGCAATCGGCGCCGGGGTCGCGGCCGGCCTGTTCGCCGACTATGAGGCCGGCGTCGACGCCATGACCCGGTCAAGCGCCGCCTATCGTCCGAACCCGGCCATGCAGGACCACTACAACAGGCGTTATCGCGCCTATTGCGGCCTTGCCGATACGCTGCGATCGTTCTGGGCCGAACAGGCGGCAGAACCGAGTAGAACACCGCCGAGTAAACCACCGCAATGACCCAACGGCTCGATGGCGACTACGACTACATCATCGTCGGCGCAGGCACGGCGGGCTGCGTGCTGGCCAATCGGCTGAGCGAAAACCCGGCGACGCGCGTGCTGCTGCTCGAGGCCGGCGGCAGCGACAATTATCACTGGGTGCATATCCCGGTCGGCTATCTCTATTGCATCGGCAATCCGCGCACCGACTGGATGATGAAGACTGCCCCCGAAGCCGGCCTGAACGGCCGCTCGCTGGTCTATCCCCGCGGCAAGGTGCTGGGCGGCTGCACCTCGGTCAACGGCATGATCTACATGCGCGGCCAGGCGGCGGACTACGATGGCTGGCGGCAGATGGGCAATGTCGGCTGGGGCTGGGACGATGTGCTGCCCTACTTCCTCAAATCCGAGGACCATCATGGCGGCAAGACCAAGCTGCATGGCTCCGGCGGCGAATGGAAAGTGGCGCGGCAACGCCTGTCCTGGCCGATCCTGAACACGGTGCAGGAGGCGGCCAAGGAATTCGGCATCATGCCGCGCGAGGATTTCAATGACGGCGACAATGAGGGGTCCGGCTTCTTCGAAGTCAACCAGAGCAAGGGCGTGCGCTGGAACACAGCCAAGGCATTCTTGCGCCCGGCGCTGCGACGGCCCAACCTTCGGCTGGTCGTCAACGCGCATGTCGAGACAGTGCTGTTCGAGGGCAAGCGTGCTATCGGCGTCCGCTACCGCGCCGGCGGCCAAGCCATAGAGGCAAAGGCCAGGAGCGAGGTGCTGCTGACCGCCGGCTCGATCAACACGCCGAAACTGCTGGAGCTTTCCGGGGTCGGCGAGCCGGATCGCCTCGCCGCGCTCGGCATCGATGTGGTTCACGCCAGCCCCAACGTCGGCGAGAACCTTCAGGACCATCTGCAGATCCGTACCGTCTATAAAGTGTCGGCGGCGCTGACACTCAACACGCTTGCCAACAGCCTGAGCGGCAAGGCGACGATCGCGCTGCAATATGCCTTTGGCCGCTCGGGACCGATGTCGATGGCGCCGAGCCAGTTCGGCATGTTCTCGAAATCCGATCCGTCGATGGCGACGCCGGACCTGGAGTACCACGTCCAGCCCTTGTCTACCGACCGGCTGGGCGACCCGCTGCACCCGTTCCCGGCAATCACCATGTCGGTCTGCAATTTGCGCCCCGACAGCCTCGGCTCCGTGCATGCCACGACGCGCGACCTGGCCGTGCAGCCCGAGATCCGGCTGAACTACCTCTCTACGGTGCGCGACCGCGAGATCGCGCTGCGCTCGGTGCGCCAGGCGCGCAGCATCATGACCGCCAAGGCGCTTGCCGGTTTCCAGCCGGAGGAGATCCTGCCGGGCCTCGCCCACCAGTCGGACGAGGACCTGCTGCACCAGATCGGCTCGATCGCGACGACCATCTTCCACCCGGTCGGCACCTGCCGGATGGGTGTCGACGGCCGCGCCGTCGTCAGCCCGGACCTGCGGGTGACCGGTGTCGAGGGCCTGCGCGTCGTCGACGCCTCGATCATGCCGCGCATCGTCTCCGGCAACACCGCCTCGCCAGTGGTGATGATCGCCGAGAAGGCGGCGGATATGATCCGCCGGCCTGCATGACCTCGCCGCTGCTGCCTTACGACCCCGGCACGTCGTAGATCGCCCTGACTTCGACGGTGCCGATTTCGGCCAGCGGAATTTTGCCGGCGATCTCCAGCGCCTTGTCGAGAGTGTCGGCTTCGATCATGACGAAACCAAGCAACTGCTCCTTGGTTTCGGCAAACGGACCGTCAGTGATCAGCCGCTTGCCTTGGCGCCGCCGCACCGTCTTCGACGTCTTCACCGATTGCAGCGCCTGCGCGATGATCAGCTTGCCTTGCTGGTCCAATGACCGGTCATAGGCCATCGAATCGGCGTCGAGCTTGGCCAGACGCTCCGGCGTCATGGCATGGAGGTCCTTTTCCTCGCCGTAGACCAGACAGACATATTTCATTTCCAGCTCCCTTGCTGTGACGACCCATAGGCGATCACGGTGCCGGCGGCATCCTTGCCGGCAGCAGCGTGGTCGAGCACGCAGACCGCAATGCCGATCACGGCGACCGCAGCAAGCAGCCGGCCGAAGCCGGAAGATCGCGAGCACTCGATCTCGCGTAGACGCGCGCTTTTGTCGGCGTCGTTCCAATGGGCAGAAAACAGATTGTTCATCTTGGATCTCCATCCGCCACGAGAATCCGTGGACGCTCGCAGGACGGCCGGCGCCGATGCAAGTCGACATTTTTGCACGCACATTTTTCAGAAAAGATTTGCAGGGCTCGCCGGCGTCGCATCCGGCCGAAACAGCGCGGTGGTCTTCCCCTGCCGCCGCGCTATAGTTGGAGGGAACGCCGCGTGGCCGGCGCTGTCGCTGTAATCAAGGAGAATCTTATGGACCGCACCGCAAACGCCGTCTGGAAAGGCAATCTGAAGGAGGGCACGGGCACGCTCGACAGCCAGAGCGGCACCTTGAAGGGCACGCCCTATTCGTTCAAGGCTCGCTTCGAGGACGAGAGCGGCAAATCCGGCACCAATCCCGAAGAGTTGATCGCTGCGGCACACGCCGGCTGCTACGCCATGCAGCTGTCGCATTTCCTGGCCGAGAACGGCACGCCCGCCACCGAGCTCGACGCCAAGGCGGTGGTGACGCTGGTGCCCGGCACCGGCATCACCGGCAGCGCCATCACCCTGATCGGCAAGGTGCCGGGCATTGACGCGGCGAAGTTCAAGGAACTGGCCGAGAAGGCCAAGGCGGAGTGCCCGGTTTCGAAGGCACTCGGCGCCATCAAAGTATCGCTCGACGCGAAGCTGGGGTGAAACGAAGGGATTCGAAGTGAGAAACGCCGGCTTAACGCCGGCGTTTGCATTTTCAGAGGCCAGCGATCCGTCGCGCCAACGCTCCGGTGATAGTTAAGCCCCCAGCGCATCAAGCCGGGCGCGAAGCGCTGCGACTTCCTGCTCCAGCGATTCAATCCTTGCTTCCAGGTCAGAGGCCGGCAGGACCGGCGAACTCCGTTGTGCAGAGAGGGCAGCAACGTCCACGGGGCCGGCGAGCAGATGCACAAAACGGTCCTCGCGCTGCCCCGGCCCGCGCGGTATTTCCTGGACGAGCGGCGGTCGGCGGCCGATCAGCATGTCGAGTTCAGCGCGCAGGTCTTCGATCGACGAAAACCGCGCCATGCGCTCAGTTCGCGCCAGCAACTCATGCGCCGTCTGCGGCCCGCGCAGCAAAAGCAGGCCGATCACCGCAGTCTGCGGCCTCGTCAGCGAGAAGCGCTGCGCCATCTGATGCTCATAGCGCTCGACGCGCGAGCCGAACATCTGACGCACCAGCCCCTTCTGCTCGAGCAGCTTCAGCGTCCGATGCACCTCTGTCGGCTCGAGCGCCATCACAGGCTCGCGCGCCGTCTTCTGGTTGGCGGCTACAAGTGCTGCATTCAGCGTCAGCGGATAGACATCCGGCGTCAGCTCCTTCTTCTCGATCAGGCAGCCGAGCACACGGGCTTCGACCGAATTAAGGATTGGAAGCTCTTCGCTCATTGGGTTGAGTATCCTTTCTAGCGCCGGCGAGACAGCGCCCCCCTCTCTGTCCTACCGGATATCTCCCCACGCGGGGGGAGATCGGCAGCTTCGCCGACAGCGCGCCATCCTTCAACCTTGGAGATTGGCGAAAGCCGCGATGACGGCCAATCTCCCCACCCGTGGGGGAGATGTCCGGCAGGACAGAGGGGGGCGCGAAGGATCGCCGCGTTCGAGATTGCCGCGAGCGAACTCGCCTCAACTAAACCCGCCGCTCCACCATCATCTTCTTGATCTCGGCAATCGCCTTGGCCGGGTTGAGCCCCTTCGGGCAGGTCTGGGCGCAGTTCATGATGGTGTGGCAGCGGTAGAGCCGGAACGGGTCTTCGAGATCGTCGAGCCGTTCGCCCGTGGCTTCGTCGCGGCTGTCGATCAGCCAGCGATAGGCCTGCAGCAACGTCGCCGGGCCGAGATAGCGGTCGCCGTTCCACCAATAGCTCGGGCACGAGGTCGAGCAGCAGGCGCACAGGATGCACTCGTAGAGCCCGTCGAGCTTTTCGCGATCCTCATGGCTCTGCAGCCATTCCTTGGCCGGCTCTGGCGACACTGTCTTCAGCCATGGCTGGATCGAGGCGTGCTGGGCGTAGAAATTGGTGAGGTCGGGCACCAGATCCTTGACCACCTGCATATGCGGCAGCGGGTAGACCTTGACGGCGCCGGAAATGTCGTCGCAGCCCTTGGTGCAGGCCAGCGTGTTGGAGCCATCGATGTTCATGGCGCAGGAGCCGCAAATGCCTTCGCGGCATGAGCGGCGCAAGGCAAGCGTCGGATCGATCTTGTTCTTGATCCAGAGCAGCGCATCGAGCACCATCGGCCCACAATCGTCCATGTCGACGAAATAGGTGTCGATGCGCGGGTTCTCGTCATCGTCGGGCGACCAGCGGTAGATGCGGTATTCCCGCAGGTTGGTGGCGCCCTCCGGCTTCGGCCAGGTCTTGCCCGGCTGCACCTTGGAGTTCTTGGGAAGCGTGAGTTCGACCATTACCTCAGGTCCTTTCGGATGACGAGCTTCGGCACCATGGTCAGTACACCCTGGCCTTGGGCGCGATCTTGGCGAGGCTGATGCCGCCGTCCTTTTCCGCCACCAACGGTTCGGTGTGCACCGGACGATAGCTGAGGCTCACCTGGCCGTCCTCGCTTAGCCGGGCCAGCGTATGCTTGCGCCAGATAGTGTCGTCGCGGGCCGAGAAATCTTCGCGCGCATGCGCGCCGCGGCTCTCCTTGCGCGCCTCGGCGCCGTAGACCGTGGTGATGGCGTTGGCCATCAGATTTTCCAGCTCCAGCGTCTCGACCAGATCGGAATTCCAGATCGTCGAACGGTCGGAGACTTTCAGGTCCTTGAGCTCGGTCCATATCTGCGAAATGCGCTTGCAGCCGTTTTCGAGTGACTCCTGTGTGCGGAACACGGCCGCGTCTTCCTGCATCGCCTTCTGCATTTTCTCACGCAGAACGGCGGTTGGCGTCGACCCATTGGCGTGGCGCAGCCGGTCGAAGCGATCCATGATCTTTTCGACCGAGGCTTCGTTGGGCGAAGGGATCGCCGAATTACGGTCGATGACCTGGCCGGCGCGGATTGCGGCGGCGCGGCCGAACACCACCAGATCGATCAACGAGTTCGAGCCCAGCCGGTTGGCGCCGTGCACGGAGGCACAGCCGGCCTCGCCGACCGCCATCAGCCCGGGTGACACCCGGTCAGGATTCTCGACCGTCGGGTTCAGCACCTCGCCCCAGTAATTGGTCGGCACGCCGCCCATATTGTAGTGCACCGTCGGCAGCACCGGGATCGGCTCCTTGGTCAGGTCGACGCCGGCGAAAATCCTGGCCGATTCCGAAATGCCCGGCAGCCGCTCATGCAGCACGGCCGGATCGAGATGATCGAGATGCAGGAAAATATGGTCCTTGTTCTTGCCGACCCCGCGGCCTTCGCGGATCTCCAGCGTCATGCAACGCGAGACGACGTCGCGCGAGGCCAGGTCCTTGGCCGACGGCGCGTAGCGTTCCATGAAGCGCTCGCCCTCGGAATTGACGAGATAGCCGCCCTCGCCGCGCGCGCCTTCGGTGATCAGGCAGCCGGCGCCATAGATGCCGGTCGGATGAAACTGCACGAACTCCATATCCTGCAGCGGGAAGCCGGCCCGTGCCGCCATGCCGCCGCCGTCGCCTGTACAGGTGTGCGCCGACGTCGCCGAGAAATAGGCGCGGCCATATCCGCCGGTCGCCAGCACCACCATCTTGGCGGAGAAGCGATGGATGGTGCCGTCGTCGAGGTTCCAGGCGACGACGCCGGTGCAGGTGCCGTCCGGTTCCATGATCAGGTCGAGCGCAAAATACTCGATGAAGAACTGTGCATTGTTCTTCAGCGACTGGCCGTAGAGCGTGTGCAGGATGGCGTGACCGGTGCGGTCGGCGGCAGCACAGGTGCGCTGCACCGGCGGGCCGTCGCCATAATTCATCATGTGTCCGCCGAACGGCCGCTGGTAGATCTTGCCCTCTTCGGTGCGCGAGAACGGCACGCCGTAATGCTCGAGCTCGTAGACCGCCGCCGGTGCCTCGCGCACCAGATATTCCATGGCGTCGACGTCGCCCAGCCAGTCCGAACCCTTGACGGTGTCGTACATGTGCCACTGCCAGGAGTCCGGACCCATGTTGGACAGCGACGCGGCAATGCCGCCTTGTGCCGCCACCGTGTGCGAGCGGGTCGGGAACACTTTGGTGATGCAGGCCGTGCGCAGGCCCTGCTCGGCCATGCCGAGCGTGGCGCGCAGGCCGGCGCCGCCGGCGCCGACGACCACCACGTCGAACTTGTGGTCGACAAAGGCATAGCCGGTGGCCGATTTCGCGTCCTTGGACAAATCAGCCTCCGAATGCCAGTTTGAGCAGGGCGAAGATCGA
Source organism: Mesorhizobium sp. M0862 (assembly GCF_040319795.1). NCBI lineage: Bacteria > Pseudomonadati > Pseudomonadota > Alphaproteobacteria > Hyphomicrobiales > Phyllobacteriaceae > Mesorhizobium > Mesorhizobium sp. M0862. The sequence goes on along the minus strand of NZ_JAMYOJ010000019.1, from coordinate 33,731 downwards.
GGCGACGCCGACCGCTATGGTGAAAAACGTGCTGAGTGCGATCAGCGCCAGCTTCATGCCTTCGGCATGCACGTAATCCTCGATAATGACCTGCATGCCGACACGCATATGGGTGAGACCGGAAACGAGCACCAGCGCCAACACCAGCGCCACGAACGGACTGGCGAGCGCCGCCCGCACCTCGGCGAAGCCGGCGCCATTGAGCGCGATCAGGAACCCGACGAAGAACAGTATCAGCGGGATGTTGGCAATGGCCGTCAGCCGCTGTCGCCAGAAATGCCCGGTGCCTTCGCGGGCCGAGCCCAGACCGCGGACCTTGGCCAGCGGCGTGCGCATATCGTTGTTGTTCGTGCCGCTCATCACAAGGTTCCCCGCGCCATGTAGCCGGCGACCCAGATCAGCAGCGTGAGCAGGATGGAACCGGCGAGCGTCGCCCAGGCGATCTTCGATGCCGTGTGTTTCTCCAGCCCGGCGCCGGTGTCCCAGACGAGATGGCGCACGCCGCCCAGCATGTGGTGCATCAGCGCCCAGGTGTAGCCGAACAGGATGAGCCGGCCGAGCCAGGTGCCGAAGGCCCAGTTGATCCAATCGAAAGCGCCTTGCGAACTCGCCGCCGCCATCAGCCACGCGGCGACCAGCAGCGTGCCGAAATACAGCGCCCCGCCAGTGATGCGGTGAATGATCGACATCGTCATGGTGATCGGTGGGCGGTAAATCGTCAGGTGCGGCGAGAGCGGCCGTTCACGTCTGGCGGTTCGGGTGGCTGGTGATTTGCTCATGGCTGCCCCAGTTCGATGTCCGGAGCCGCGGTGGAAAGCGGCACTTACCGCCTCGATATATGACTTCAGACAGCCGGTTTCTAATGCTCTTTTTGCACCGCGTCAAAGCCGGAAAATCGTTTTGAAAACGTCATTTAGTCTGACAAAAGGCTGCTGTTTCGCTTCAATCGATTTGGCCACCGTCGAAAGCCGGCGCACCGTTCGCTGCAGTGCGGCATTTCCTTTGCAATCGACGCCAGGCTATCGTTTGCAGGTCTGTGGTGTCGAGCCCCTCTTCATCACCAGCGCCTCGCGCGCGTCGATCACGATTGCGTCATGCGACGCGGCTTCCTGGTAGCGGCTGGACTGGTTGGCGGGTGATGCGGCAAACTCCTCGGTCGTGCCATCGGGCCTGACAACGCGCAACGCCGTGCCGAGGTTCTGGATGGTGATCATGCCGCCATTGCCGCATCTGTAAGTTGCCGTGCCGACAGCAGACCGCGGCGCGGTAAGGTCGGTGACGATCTTGGCTGAAGGTGCGGCAGGCGCTGTCGGAGCCGTTGCGGAAGCCGGGGGCGCCACAGGTGCGGCGGACTGCTGAGCCGGCACGGGCGCGACAGTGGGTGGTACGGTATTCACCGCCGTCGGCGCGCCGTTCTGCGGCACGCAGGCTGCGGCAGTCAGCAAGGGGATCGACAACAGCGTCACCCGAAACGTCCGGCGTAACGCCATATGCTGTCCTCCTGCGCGGCTAACTAGCCGCGATGTTCCACCAAGATCAAGCTCACCCCACGTCAGCGTAGTTGTGTGCGTCGCGGCCGATGGTGCGGGCAAGCATGGCCGAATGATGACGCCCAGGTTTCCATCCCGTCGGATATTAACCATGTTTGGCGAGAGATCGCCGCCGGATGCGCCTGCCCTCTTAACAAAGGTTAAGAACAGGTTAATTTCCGATTCGACCGGGTCCACAGCAGAGAGGACACCATGCTTTCGAATTCAGGAAGAGCGCGCCTTGCGGCGCTTGTGCTGGCGACAGCCAGTCTCGGCTTCGCCGCCCCGGCAATGGCCTGGTCGCGCCATCATGACCGCGTCTATGCCGATTCCCTGGGCAATCTCGTCATCGACAGCGCCGCCGGCTACAAGCGCATCATTGTCGGCCAAGGCAGGCTGGCCAAGAAATTGTCCGACTACACCAGCGCCGGGCAGCCGGAAGCGGAACCGGAAGTCCTTTATGAAGACGAGGCGGATCACATCTCCAGGCGTGGCTGCTACCAGCCGCCGGTGTTCGTGAAGGGCCGCTCCTATATGTACGGCCTCTCCGATGGCGAAATGCCCAACCTCAGCCCTTGCCGCTGATGATCCGGCACGGCCGAGAGGCCGTTTAAGCGAGACGCTAACCGACGCTGCCTGTATCCGGGATGAACACCGTTTCCGCCCGCTCATAGGACAATCGCACACTGTCGCGGCCGTTCTTCTTGGCCTTGTAGAGCGCTTCGTCGGCGCGCCGCATCAGCGGCTCCAGCCCTTCGTCGCCGGTGCGCGCCGCGACGCCGAAGCTCGCGGTCACCCTGGTGCCCGGCGGCAACCCGTCGACACTGCCGGCCGAATAGTGCGTGCGCACGGCTTCGGCAAACAGCCGCGCCGTGGCAAGATCGCTCAGCGACAGAAGCACAGCGAACTCCTCGCCGCCGATGCGGCCGGCAACCGCACGCGTGCCGGCGGCCGCGCGAAGCTTGGCGGCGAAGTCGGCGATCACCTGGTCGCCCGCGGCATGTCCGTATTTGTCGTTGAGCGCCTTGAAGTGATCGAGATCGGCCAGCACCAGCGCGACCGGCACCTTGGTAACAGCGCAATGCTGCAGCACCAGCAAGGCGCGCTCCTCGAAACCCCTGCGGTTGAGCAGGCCAGACAGCGGATCGGTGTGCGTCTCGGTCTTCAGCGCCTTCATCACGTCGAGCGCAGCTGCCGAGAACAGGCAGAGCGCGATCAGCAACGACAGCAGCGCGTGCGTCAAAAGCGCCGTCGTCCAGTAGGACGAGCCATAAAACCCGTCATAGCTGGTGAACGGCCCGTGCCAGATGACGACGAGCAGCGTGCGGCCGATGAAGTTCAGCCCGGACAGCAGCGACAATACGAACAGGATTTTTTCCGTCGGGCCGTTCTTGCGCACGGCGCGCAGCTCGGCGGCGACCAGCAGGCTGAGGCCGCCAAAGCCGAAATTGATCGACAGGATGCGCCAAGTTAAGTCCGGCTGGACGAACAGGGACCAGCAGAATGCGACCATCCCGCCACCCGCCAGAATGCCGATCGCGATATAGGGCACGCGCCTGCCGTAGCGCGAGATGATCGCACCGACGAGGCAGCAGGCGGCGAGCGTGAAGCAGAGGTTGGAGACCAGCTTGGTCAGCACCATGCCGCCGGGCAGCGTGAAATACTGCAGCAGGAAGCCGGGCGCGGACACGCAATAGCTCGTGCCGAGCACAGCCAGATAGGGCCGGTGGCGCTGGTAGAACCACAGCACGAGGAACGCCGCGCCGAGCGCCAGCGCGATCGTCGGATTGAGCAGCGCTATGAACAGGCCGGTGTCCAAAGGACGGTGACTTCCCCGCTTGACGTCAGGGAAGACCTTAGAGCGCAAGCCCCAACAAGCGGTTAAGCCTGGACGAATATGCAAGTCGCCACTCATGAAGCTGCTGCACGGAACCGGGACCTGAGGCAGGCGTTTCGTGACAGCATCAAGGAGAAGTTATTCATGGCCGACACGATCACGCTGACCGACCACGAAGCAATTCGCTCATGGGCCGCAGGGCGCGCCGGATTTCCGGCGATCGTCGATGTATCGCCCGAAACCGGAACGCAGCCGTTGCTGAGGCTCGTCTTCGGCCAGCACGCCTATCAGGACCAGGATCAGCCTGAACGCCCGGTCAACGCAGGCGGCTACGAGCTGGTCGAATGGGACGAGTGGTTCAAGATCTTCGACGAGCGCGAACTGGCGCTGGTGGTCGCGGCCGACGAACCCGGCAGCCGGGAGGAATTTCATGAAATCATCCGGCGTGCCGGCTAGGGCATATACCCCAAGGGTCTTAGAGCGGCGCGCTTTAAACAAAACCCCGAACGGTTTTGCCGTTCGGGGTTTTGCATACGCTCAGATCAGGCTTGAACCAGTCTGCGCTATTTCCAGTCGCGGATGTCGACGAAATGGCCGGCGATCGCCGCCGCCGCCGCCATGGCCGGCGATACCAGATGGGTGCGGCCCTTGAAGCCCTGCCGGCCTTCGAAATTGCGGTTCGAGGTCGAGGCGCAGCGCTCATGCGGCTTCAGCCGGTCGTCGTTCATGGCCAGGCACATCGAGCAGCCCGGCTCGCGCCAGTCGAAACCGGCGGCAATGAAGATCTTGTCGAGACCCTCGGCCTCCGCCTGTTCCTTGACCAGACCGGAGCCCGGCACGATCATCGCATCGACATGCGCACTCACCGTCTTGCCTTCGACCACCTTGGCCACCGCACGCAGATCCTCGATGCGGCCATTGGTGCAGGAGCCGATGAAGACGCGGTCGAGCGTGATGTCGGTGATCTTCGTGCCCGGCGTCAGCCCCATATAGTCGAGCGCGCGGATCTTTGACGTCCGCTTGTTCTCGTCCGTGATCTCTTCCGGATCGGGAACGACGCCCTGCACCGAAACGACGTCCTCGGGCGAGGAACCCCAAGAGACGATCGGCGGCAGCTTGGCCGCGTCGAGCACGATCACCTTGTCGAAATGCGCGCCCTCGTCGGACTGCAGCGTCTTCCAGTATTCGAGCGCGGCGTCCCACGACGCGCCCTTCGGCGCGCGCGGCTTGCCCTTGACATAGGCGAAGGTGGTTTCGTCGGCCGCGATCAGGCCGGCGCGCGCGCCGCCCTCGATCGACATGTTGCAGATTGTCATGCGGCCTTCCATCGACAGCGCGCGGATCGCCTCACCGGCATATTCGATGACATAGCCGGTGCCGCCGGCGGTGCCGATCTCGCCGATGATGGCGAGGATAATGTCCTTGGCGGTGACGCCTTCCGGTAACTGGCCATCGACACGCACCAGCATGTTCTTGGCCTTGCGCTGGATCAGCGTCTGGGTCGCCAGCACATGCTCGACCTCGGAGGTGCCGATGCCATGTGCCAATGCGCCGAAGGCGCCATGCGTCGAGGTGTGGCTGTCGCCGCAGACGATGGTCATGCCAGGCAGCGTGAAGCCCTGCTCCGGCCCGATGATGTGGACGATGCCCTGGCGGATATCGTTTTCGGAGTAATATTCGACGCCGAAATCCCTAGCGTTCTTGGCCAAGGCCTCGACCTGGATGCGGCTTTCCTCGTTCTTGATGCCGAACTTGCGCTCGGGCGAGGTCGAGACATTGTGATCGACCACGGCCAGCGTCTTTTCCGGATGCCGGACTTTTCTGCCGGTCATGCGCAGACCTTCGAAGGCCTGCGGGCTGGTCACTTCATGGACGAGATGGCGGTCGATGTAGAGCAGACAGGTGCCATCATCCTGGCGGTCGACGACATGGTCGTCGAAAATCTTGTCGTAGAGGGTGCGCGGTGCGCTCATGTGCGTAAATCCGTCGATTTGCAAAAAGGGGAAGGGCAGACGCGCCGAAGCCTTCGGCCCAGCGAAAGCGGCTTAGCTAAGTCGGCTGGTGAGCGCGCCGGAAATGCGCGAAGAGAAACGCGACGGCAGGCGTTTTCTGTCCTGCAGCACGAAACCCTTATAGGCCGGATCGCCAAAAAGCTCTTCCATGGCGTGGCTCATACCAATGTTTTGGCTTTTCGGCAATTGCGGCGTGTTTTCCCTTCTCCCCTTGTTGTGGGAGAAGGCGAAGAGGGCGGCGCTCAAACCACCTCGAATACGAAAGTCTTCACCAGCGCGTCCGCCTCGGCGATCGCATAGCAGCGGAACCATGGGCTTTGCTCGACCGGCTGCCATTTCCCGGCCCGTTCCAACCCGTCGAACACGGCCTGGAAGCCACCGCTGTCGAACACCTGGTCGCGCACGGTGAAGATAGCGTGGCCGCCTTTCCTGGTGATGCGGACAAGCTCGTGCAGGCCGGACGCCGGCGCATGGCTGATGGTGAACACGCCAGTCGAGAAGAAGGCGCGGAAATGCCCGTCTGGCCAGGGCAGCGGCCCGCCGAGCATTGCCTGCTTCAGATCGCCATAGGCATTGCGGCTGCCGGCGATCTTCAGCATGTCGTCGGAGAGGTCGAGCCCGGCAATGTCGTGATAACCCAGCGCCTTCAATGACGGGCCCGACAGGCCGGTGCCGCAGCCGGCGTCGAGCAGCGGGCCTTCACCCACCTTCACATGGCGCGCCACCCAGGCGGTGATCAGGAACGGCAGCAGATAGCCGAGCGAAGCGGTCTCGCCGTCATAGGTCGCGGCCCAGTCTGCATAGGCCTTGGCCAGCCCTTCCGGCGTGTCGGCCGAATAGACGGTACCCAGCGCCGCATTGGCCTTGTCGATCGTCATCGCCTGCATCCTCCGGAATCCTGTCCTCCGCGATCATAGCCGTGCCCGCGTCGGACTTCTATTCCTGCTGCGCCCGCCGCAGTCGTTGCTCCAGCCCCCGCAGCGCCAGCGACAGGCTGACGGTGAGGATGAGATAGATATAGGCGACGATCGTATAGGTCTCGAAGAAGCGGAACGAGCCGGCGGCGTAGATCTTGCCCATCTGCGTGATGTCGGCGACGCCGAGCACCGAGACCAGCGAGGAATCCTTGACCATGGCGACGAAGTCATTGCCGAGCGGCGGCAGGATGGTGCGGATCGCCTGTGGGAAGACGATCAGACGGAAGCGCTGCGTGCGCGTCAGCCCGAGCGCCTTGGCAGCCTCGATCTGGCCTTTCTCGACCGACTGGATGCCCGCGCGAAAAACCTCGGAGATGAAGGCGGAATAACCGATGGTCAGCGCCATGATTGCACGCCACAACAGCGACACGTCGCGCACCAAAAGCTCGCCGAGATAGCCGGCGTTTTGCAGCGGCGCGGTCAGCGCATTCCACGCAGCCACGAAGGCCGGCGCGCCGGCGAAGGCGATCCAGAACAACAGCACCAGGATCGGCACGCCGCGGATGATTTCGACATAGAAACGAGCGATCTGCCTGAGCCAACGCGACCCCGACAACCCCATCAGCGCAACTCCGAGCCCGGTGGCGGAAGCCAGCGCGAAGGCGACCACGGTGACAAGAATGGTGATGCCGATGCCTTTGGCGACGGTGGCAAAAACCTGGGCGTAGAGATCGCTGGCGGCAATGGAGAGCGCAGCGACGACGGCGAGCGCGATCGCGGCGGCAAGCCACCAGGGGAAATCGGATTTGAGAGTCGAAGCGGGGGGCGTGGCCATCAGGGCGCTTCACCCTCCCCCTTGTGGGGAGGGTCGGCGAACAAGCTTTGCATCGCAAAGCTGGTGAGCCGGGGTGGGGGTCGTGACAAAGCGCCGGCGCTGGCACCCCCACCCCGCTCCGCTTCGCGGATCGACCCTCCCCACAAGGGGGAGGGTAAGGAGTCGGACATCACTGCCCCATCTTGTAGTCGAGAAACCACTTCTTGTTCAGCGCCTCGATCGTGCCGTCGGCCTTCAGCGCCGCGATCGCCGCGTTGACCGGCTTCACCAGATCCGAGCCCTTCGGGAAGATGAAGCCAAAATCCTCGGTGCCGAGCGGGCCGCCGATCAGCTTGAGCTTGCCGCCGGAGGCATCGACATAGCCTTTGCCGGCGGTGCCGTCGGTCAGGACGACATCGACGTCGCCGGATTTCAGTGCCTGCACCGAAGCGCCGAAGGTCTCGAACTGCTTGATGCGCGGGTTCTGCTCATTGCCGTCGAGCACGCTGTAGACGGCGGTGTAGAACGGCGTCGTTCCGGCCTGCGCGCCGATCAACCCGTCCTTGAAGGCGGCGAAGGTCTTGGCGTCGGTGAAGCGGCTTTCATCGGCGCGCACCAGCATGAACTGCTCCGAACGCATATAGGGGTCGGAGAAATCGACCTTCTCCTTTCGGTCGTCCTTGATGGTGATGCCGGTCATGCCAATGTTGTACTGGTTGTCGGAAACCGCCTGGATCATCGCGTCCCAGGAGGTGTTCTGGTACTCCACCTTGAAGTTCAGCCGCTTGGCGATTTCGTCCATCGCGTCATACTCCCAGCCGATCTGCTTGCCGGTCTTGGCGTCGATGAACTGCAGCGGCGGATAGGCGTTTTCCGTCACCACCACGACCTTCTTGCCGCCGAGATCGGGCAGCGCATCGGCCGCCCATGCAGCGACGGGCGCGAGGAAACAGGCCGCGAGGGCGGCCAGCAGCAGCTTCGATTTGGTCATGACACGCTCCAGGATGAGAAGCCCGCTTGCAGCCGGGCTCGCATGAAAATCCAGGCGCGACTTTAGCCGTCCGCAGACGGCTTGCAAGCCGGTCCGGTGCTCAGCGTCCGGTGAAAGCGGATTCCAATGCCTTCAACCAACGCGGTTTTAGAACGCCCCGTGGTCGGAATTTATTCCGTGATTGCGCCGCCGGCAAACCAGGCCCCTCCTGGACACGGGAACCCGTCAGATGACGGATCAGGATGGTGACGTCGCCTCACGCAGCTTGGCGACAAATCCGGTCAAGGTCCGGTGCAGCGACTTCAGCTCCTCGACTTCCAGCGGCATGGCGCAGGCAAGGCCTGCGGATACGTCCTTGATGCGGGCGCGCAGCGCCTGGCCCTTGGCAGTCGGTTCGACCAGCACGCGGCGCTCGTCGGCCGGATCGCGACGGCGGGTGACGAGACCAGCCGCTTCCATCCGCTTGAGCAGCGGCGTCAATGTCGCCGAATCCAGCCCCAGCGCCTCGCCGAGTTCGCCGACCGTGCTCGGCGCATGCTGCCACAGCGCCAGCATCGCCAAATATTGCGGGTAGGTCAGGCCGAGCGGGTCAAGCAGCGGCCGATAGAGCTTGGTCATCAGCCCGCTCGCCGAATAGAGCGCGAAGCAGAGCTGTTGGTCGAGGCGCGGAACGGCGATCCTCCCGGCGGTGTCCGCCGGGACTTCGCTGGCCCTGGTTTCGGTCTTCGTCGTCATGCTGCCTTTGCCGGAAGCGCCACTGTCGAAAGCGCCACCTCGATATTGCCTTTGATCGCATTGGAATAGGGGCAAATCTGATGCGCTGCCGATACAAGCGCTTCCGCCGCCGCCTGATCAAGGCCTTTGGTCTCCGCGGCGAGTGCGACACCAAGTTTGAAGCCTTCACCATTGGGAAGCAGGCTGACGGTGGCGCTCACCGCCGCATCCTCCAGCGGCAGCTTCTGCTTGCGCGCGACGAAGCGGATGGCGCTTTCGAAGCAGGCGGCATAGCCGACCGCGAACAGCTGCTCGGGATTGGTGGCGCCACCCTGTCCGCCGAGCTCCTTCGGCAAAGCGAGGTCGACGTTCAGCAGGCCGTCGCTGGTCTCGCCGTGGCCGGCGCGGCCGCCGGTGACGCGAGCCTGTGTGGTGTAGAGTGCCATGTCAGTTCTCCATTTGATTTGTAAACGATTATTTAGTGTACAATGTAATTCGGGTCAACAGCCGTGGCCAAACTCTCGGCCGGCAATCGTTCACAGTCTGGTGAAACGAAAAAAGGCGGCCGAAGCCGCCTTTTCAAAATCCTTGGACGAGATCTTATTCGGCCGGGGTCGCTTCAGCCGCCTTTGCAGCCTCGTCGGCGGCCTTCTTCTCGGCGGCTTCCTTGGCGGCCGTCTCGGCGGCCAGCGCCTGGGCAGCGGCAACCTTCTCGGCTTCGATGCGGGCCTTCTCGGCGTTCAGCGCGTCGCGTTCTTCATCGTTGAGCTTGCGGGCGCGCACGCCGGTGTTTTCCGAAATACGGGCCGACTTGCCGCGACGGTCGCGCAAATAATAGAGCTTGGCGCGGCGCACCTTGCCGCGGCGCACGATCTCGACGCCTTCGACCATCGGCGAGTAGACCGGGAAAACGCGCTCGACGCCTTCGCCGTAGGAGATCTTGCGGACGGTGAAATTTTCCTGGAAGCCGGCGCCGGCGCGGGCGATGACGACGCCCTCATAGGCCTGGACGCGGGTGCGGGTGCCTTCGGTCACGCGGACCTGCACGCGCACGGTGTCGCCGGGCTGAAACTCGGGAAGCTTGCGCTTGGCTTCGATCTTGGCGGCCTGTTCGGCCTCGAGCTGACGGATGATATCCATCTCAATAGTCCACTTCTTGTTCTTCCGACAGTCAGAGCGTCCGACACTCGCCTTGCAGTTCCATTGACCGCTCGGCTATGCCCTTTGTCCCCGAGACATCTTGTCTTCGAAACATTGGGCAGGGGCGACTACACCGTCATTGTTGACGGGTCCGGGAGATTTTTCTCGCCAGTACGGGCGGGCACATACAGCTATTTCACTGACTTGTCACGCCTTGGCCCTGTCTTTTTTGGTCGCATGCCACCACGCAATCGTCCAGTGCAGGGTTGCGCCGGCCCTTCAAGCTTCCTAATCCGGGAGCAGCACACTTGTCCGGCGGCCTCACAATGTCTGTTTTCGACGCAGTCCTGCTCTTCCTCGCGGGTTTTCTGTCAGGCGCCGTCAACGCCGTTGCCGGCGGCGGCACCTTCATAACCTTCGGCGCCATGACGCTGGCCGGCCTGCCGCCGATCGTCGCCAACGCCACGTCCTCGGTAACGCAGTTTCCCGGTTACATCACCTCGACGCTGGCTTACTGGACCGACATCAAGCATTTCTGGCGCGGCGCGCTGCTGCTTTGCCTGATCTCGGCTTTGGGCGCGCTGGCTGGTGCGCTCATCCTGCTGGCGCTCTCAAATCCGTCGTTCCGCGCCCTCGTGCCGTGGCTGCTGCTGGCCGCAACCGCCTTGTTCGCCGCCGGGCCGTGGCTGAAACCAACGCCGAAGCCTGGGCATGAAGCCACGGTCGGCTCTCTGGCCGGTTCGCTGGCGCAGTTCGCTACCGCCATCTATGGCGGCTTCTTCGGCGCCGGCATGGGCGTCATGATGCTGGCGACGCTCGGCCTGACGCAATCCGGCGACTATCACCGGCTGAACGCGCTGAAGAACATGCTGGCCGTGGTCATCGCCGCCGTTGCCATACTGGTCTTCGTTTCCGGCGGCGTTGTTGCCTGGCCTCAGGCAATCGTCATGATCCCCGGCGGCGCGCTCGGCGGCTATGCCGGCGTCTGGATCGCCAAGCGCGTGCCGCAAAACGCAGTACGCGGCTTCGTCATCGCCGTCGGCCTGTTTCTCGCCGTCTACTATTTTGCCAAGGGCTGAGCGGCGAGCAAATCCGGCCGCCGCTCCTTCGTCAGCCTCTCGGACTCTGCGCGGCGCCAGGCGGCGATCTTCTTGTGATTGCCGGAAACCAGCACGTCGGGGATTGGCCTGCCTTCGAACTCCTGCGGTCGCGTGTAATGCGGATGTTCGAGCAGACCGTTCTCAAAACTTTCTTCCTCGCCTGATACCGCATTGCCCATCACACCGGGCAACAGCCGGACCACGGCATCGAGCAGCACCAGGGCTGCCGGCTCGCCACCGGAGAGGATGAAATCGCCGATCGAGACTTCCTCCAGCCCACGCGCCTCGATCAATCGCTGGTCTACACCCTCGAAGCGGCCGCAGACGATGACGGCGCCCGGCCCGGCGGCCAGCTCGCGCACCCGCGCCTGCGTCAACGGCTTGCCGCGCGGGCTCATCAGCAATTTTGGCCGCGGATCGCCGGACGGCGAGGTGTGGTCGATCGCCTTGGCCAGCACATCGGCGCGCATCACCATGCCGGCGCCACCGCCGGCCGGCGTGTCGTCGACGGTGTGATGGCGATCGCTGGCGAAGTCGCGGATCTGGATAGCTTCCAGCGACCATGTCCCGACTTCGAGCGCCCGTCCGGCCAGCGACAGGCCTAGCCCGCCCGGAAACATCTCGGGATAGAGCGTCAGCACCGAAGCCTTGAACGTCACCGGTTGCCCCCGGCGTCGCGTGGCCCGCGCGGCCGGCCCTTCGCGTCGAAGTCTTCTTCGCGCGGCGCCTCGCCATCCTCGTCCTCGACCAGCCCGGCCGCCGCCGGATCGACACGGACAAAACCTTCGGCAACCACCACCTGCGGCACGGCGGCCTGCGTGAACGGGATCAGCACGCCTTTGCGCCCGCCAAGCGTGACATCGAGAATGTCGCCGCCGCCGAAATTGTGTACCGCGACCACCTTGCCGACAACCGCATCCGTGTCGTCGCGGACTTCCAGCCCGACGAGATCGGCGTGGTAGAACTCGTCCTCTTCGCCATCGTCCGGCAGCATCGAGCGGTCGACGAACAGCTCCGTGCCGGCCAGCGCCTCGGCGGCGTTGCGGTCGGCAATGCCCTTGAAACGCACCACGACGACAGTGTTTGCCGGCCTTATGTCGATGATCTGGAAGGCGCGGCCGTCCTTGGCATAGAGCGGGCCATAATCCGCCAGCGCCAGCGGCTCGCCGGTGAAGGTTTTCACCCGCAATTCGCCCTTGATGCCGTGGGCGGCGCCGATCACGGCCATTTGCACGGGGTTCTGGGGCTTCGACATGGCTGATATCCTTTGCCCTGCTCTAACGCCCTACCGGCGTCATTTCAATGATCGCCCGTGGCCATTTCAATGACAGGTTCTTCACCGCTTCCTAACCCGGCTGCCTGACAATGGCGGCATGCAGGAATTTCTCATCCCGGCAAAACCCGACCTCCAGGCAGCGCGCGAAAGCTGGCTGAAGATGCTGGCGCGCGAGCGCCGGCTGTCGCCGGCGACCGTCGAAGCCTATGAGCGCGACACGCGCCAGTTCCTGCATTTCCTCACAGGGCATTGCGGCGGCTCGCCTGGTCTTTCCGACATCGCCACTCTCCGCCCGGCCGATCTGCGCGGCTTTCTTGCCGCGCGGCGCAACGCCGGCGCCGGCGCCCGCACGCTCGGACGCGGCCTCGCCGGCATCCGCTCGCTGCTGCGCTTCCTCGAACGGCGCGGTCTCGCCAATGCCGCCGGTGCCGCTGCGTTGCGCGCGCCGCGCCAGCCGAAATCGCTGCCCAAGCCGCTGACCGCCAGCGATGCCAAACATGTCGTGTCGGTGGAAGGCCAGCTGGCTGAAGAGCCCTGGATCGCCGCCCGCAACGCCGCCGTGCTGACGCTGCTTTATGGATCGGGCCTGCGCATTTCCGAAGCGCTGGGCCTCAGCGCCGCCGACCTGGCATCGGAAGCCGACACCGTGCTGCGCGTCACCGGCAAGGGTGGCAAGACACGGCTGGTGCCGGTGCTGCCGGTGGCGCTGCGGGCCATCGCCGAATACCGAAAACTGTGTCCCTACCATCTCGATCCCAAGGGCCTGCTGTTTCGCGGCGCCCGGGGCGGGCCGCTCAACCCGGCCATCGTCCAGCGCGACATGGCCAGGCTGCGCTCGGCGCTGAACCTGCCCGACACCGCGACGCCGCACGCGTTGCGCCATTCCTTCGCCACCCATCTGCTCGGGCGCGGCGGCGACCTGCGCACCATCCAGGAACTGCTCGGCCACGCCAGCTTGTCGACGACGCAGGTCTATACCGGCGTCGACACGGCAAGGCTGCTCGAGATCTACGAATCCGCCCATCCCCGCGCGTGACACTGTATAAGTCCAGGACAATTTCCCCACGCCGGTTAACCGTTTCGCCGCTTTTCAGTCCTAGAACCGCACCATGAAACGCGCCCTTGCCATCGCCGACCGCGCGGCCCTTGTGTCGCTGAAGCTGCTCGTCGCGCTCAACGCCCTGTTTTTCCTGTCTTTTCTCGTCGCGTTGCTGCTTGCCATGGGCAAGGCGCATGCCGAAGCCCCGGCCTGCGCCGGCGCCGATCTGCTATCGGCCCTGCAGAAGGAAGACCCCGCCGCCTATGCCAGGATCGAGACGGAAGCAGCAGCGACGCTGAACGGCAAGGGCCTGTTGTGGAAGCTGGAGAAATCAGGCGAAAAGCCGTCCTTCCTGTTCGGCACCATGCACATGACCGACCCGCGCGTGACCACTCTGCCGCCGGCAGCCAGGAAAGCCTATGACGCTGCCGGCACCATCATCATCGAGACCACCGACGTGCTCGACAAGCAGAAGATGATGGAGGCCATGCTCAAGGAACCCGAGCTGATGATGTTCACCGACAACACGACGTTGTCGTCGCTGTTGTCGCCGGAGGATGCGGCGGTGGTGAACAAAGGGCTCGATGCGCGCGGCATTCCGCCGGCGAGCGTCTCCAAGATGAAGCCGTGGCTGCTGTCGGCCATGGTCGCGCTGCCGGTCTGTGAGGTCGCCCGTCAGGCAGGCGGCGCACCGGTTCTGGACGTCAAGCTGGCGCAGGACGCCAAGGCCTTGGGGAAGCCGGTGGAAGGGTTGGAGACCGCTGCCAGCCAGCTGCACGCCATGGCCTCGCTGCCGATTGCGTTCCACATCAAAGGGCTGGTCGAGACCCTGAAGCTCGGCGACAAGATAAACGACATCAACGAAACCATGATCGTGCTTTACCAGCGCGGCGACACCGGCACCTTCTGGCCGCTGTTGCGTTCGATCTCGCCCGACGAAGACGACGACGCAGGTTACGCCGAATTCGACCGGACGATGATCACCGGCCGCAACAAGGTCATGGCCGACCATGCCGCACCGATCCTGGCCAAGGGCAATGCCTTCATGGCCGTCGGCGCCATGCATCTTCCCGGCCCCGAAGGCCTGGTCGAGGATTTTCGCAAGGCCGGCTATACCGTCACCGCCGTCGACTGAGCAGCGCCCGTCTTGAATACCGAATCACGTAAGCCCGGCTCTGTGCGGTGCGCAACTGATTCGCAAAGCGGAGGCGGTTGGCCCTATTTTTGGCGGAAAAGGCCAGCTAAGCTCGTTCTACCTCGTTCGTGATTGATTTTGCGGGGGAAATACAGGCCAACAAGCGGTTGCGAATCAGAATTTTCCTGCGTTCGTCAATTTGAAGGCCTAGTATGAACCCGTTCAACGGTTGCGCGTTGAGGGGTGTTGATTGATGCTTTTCATCCACGGAGGACACTTTTATGGCGAACCCTAACGATCCAGCGCCCAGGTCGGGTGGTGGCAGCGGCTGGCTGATTGCGCTGGTCGTCGTCATCCTTGCGATTGTCGCGTACTATGTTTTCGGCAGAAGCGGCGAACATCCTGCGCCCGCAGAGCCGCCGGCAGCCAGCACACCGGCGCCCGCACCTGCACCGGCTGAGCCGATGAAGCCCGCCGAACCGGCTCCCGCACCAGCCCCTGCGCCCGCACCGGCTCCTGCGCCAGCTCCGGCACCCGCGCCTGCTCCGGCGCCGAGCCCGTAATCTGGCCAACTGATCTGGCATCTTGATTCCAGCCAAGAACGGCCCGCTGAAAAGCGGGCCGTTTTGTTTGGGGCACCTATCGGCGAGCGTCGCGATTCTTCACCGCCCCCTCTGTCCTGCCGGACATCTCCCCCTCGAGAGGGGAGATCGGCAGTTCACGAACAGCGCCAGGTTAGAAACGTGAGAAACTTGAAAGCTCGCGACGCGGCGGTGAAGTCCAATCTCCCCCCTTGAGGGGGAGATGGCCGGCAGGCCAGAGGGGGGTGCTGTCCCTCCAGCGTTTCCTTAAATATGGATCGGCTTGAAGAACGTCGCCAGCGCTGCTTCCTTCACCGCTTCCGACATTGTCGGATGCGCGTGGCAGGTGCGGGCGAGGTCTTCGGAAGAGCCGCCGAACTCCATCAGCACCGCCGCCTCATGGATCATCTCGCCTGCGCCGAAGCCGACAATGTGGACGCCGAGCACGCGGTCGCTGGCTTTGTCGGCGAGGATCTTCACGAAGCCGTCCGTGTGCAGCATGGCGCGCGCGCGGCCGTTGGCGGTGAACGGGAATTTGCCCATCTTGTAGTCGATGCCGGCCTTCCTCAGCTCTTCCTCTGTCTTGCCGACCGAAGCGATTTCCGGGCTGGTGTAGACGACGCTCGGAATGACGTCGTAATTCACGTGGCCGGCCTGGCCGGCAATGGTCTCGGCCACCGCCACGCCTTCATCCTCGGCCTTGTGCGCCAGCATCGGCCCGGCGATGACGTCGCCAATGGCGTAGATGCCGGCCACGTTGGTCCTGAGATGCCCGTCGGTCTTGACCCGGCCGCGCTCGTCGACCTCGACGCCGGCTTCTTTCAACCCGAGGCTGTCGGAATAGGCCCGGCGTCCGGTCGAGATCAGCACCGCGTCGGCCTCGATGGTCTCGGCCGCACCACCCTTGACCGGCTCGAAGGTAACGGCGGCGCCCTTTTTGGCCTTGGTCACCCCTGTCACCTTGGCGCCGAGCTTGAACTCGAAACCCTGCTTGGAAAGCAGGCGCTGGAACTGCTTGGAGACCTCGCCGTCCATGCCGCCCAGGATGGTGTCGAGGAATTCGACCACGGTGACCTTGGCGCCGAGCCGTGCCCAGACCGAGCCGAGCTCCAGACCGATGACCCCACCGCCGACCACCACCAGATGTCCCGGCACTTTCTCCAGCGACAGCGCGCCGGTCGACGATACGATCACCTTCTCGTCGATGTCGACCTTGACGCCGGGAATGCCGGCGACATCGGAGCCCGTGGCGATAACGATGTTTTTCGTCTCGATCTCCTCGACCTTGCCATCCTCAGCCGACACCGACACCTTGCCGGCCGCGACCACCTTCCCGGTGCCGCGAAACGAGTCGATCTTGTTCTTCTTGAACAGGAAGGCGACGCCATTGACGTTGGCCGAAACGGTCGCGTCCTTGTGCGCCATCATCTTCTTCAGATTGAGTTTCGGCGCCGGTATCTCGACACCCAGCGCATCGAAGGAATGGCCGGCCTCGGCGAACATCTCCGAGGCATAAAGCAGCGCCTTGGATGGGATGCAGCCGATGTTCAGGCAGGTGCCGCCGAAAGTGGCGTTCTTCTCGACCACCGCGACATTGAGCCCGAGTTGTGCCGCCTTGATGGCACAGACATAGCCGCCCGGTCCCGACCCGATGATAACGACATCATAAGCCATGTTCGTTTCCCTTAGCTTGGGGCTCAGCGGCCGCCGCTTACATTCAGGATTGCGCCCGTCGTGTAGGACGCTTCATCCGACAAAAGATAGAGAACGGCATGCGCGACTTCATCCGCCGTGCCGGCTCGTTTCATCGGCAGCATGTCGCGGAACCGCTCGACCCGGTCCGGCTGGCCGCCCGAAGCGTGGATCTCGGTGTCGATGATGCCCGGCCGTATCGCATTGACCCGCACGCCTTCGGTCGCGACTTCGCGCGCCAGTCCGAGCGTGAAGGTGTCGATCGCCGCCTTGGACGCGGCATAGTCGACATATTCGCCTGGCGAGCCGTGTAGCGACGCAGCCGACGAGATGTTGACGATGGCGCCGCCCTGGCCGCCATGCTTGCTCGACATGCGCCGCACCGCTTCGCGGGCGCACAGAAACGAGCCGATGACATTGATGCGCATCATGCGCTCCAGCCGCGCCAGGCTCATCTCGTCGACACGCGCCTTGACGTCGACGATTCCGGCATTGTTGACCAGGGCGTCGAGCCGGCCATAGGCGCCATCGACGGCTTCGAACACGGCGACGATGTCAGCCTCGACGCCGACATCGCCCTTGACCGCTATCGCTTCACCGCCACCGACCTCGATCTCGGCGACCAGCGCCTGGGCCGCGGCCTCGTTTGCGGCATAGTTGACCGCGACGCGGTAGCCGGCCTTCGCCGCAAGCCGGCAAGTGGCCGCACCAATGCCGCGGCTGCCGCCGGTGACCAGAAGCACTTTTTGCGATGCACTCATTCCTGGCAGCCCTTCAGCAGAAACACATCCCACGGCAGTTTCGAGAAGCCTTTCGGACCGAAGGCCGACGACATCTGCAGCGACGGGCCGAGATCGGGGAAGATCAGGCTCTGCGGCGCGTCCGTGCCTTCGGCTGCCAGCAGCGCAATGTTGCCCTTGTCGTCGGCGCTGTAGACGACACCCTGCCACACCGTGCAGCCGGCAAGCTCGTCACCGGTGACGTCGCCGGTCGGGCATTTGTACATCAGCGATCCATGCGGCCGCGAAACGCCCGATGTCCACATGACGATGCCGTCGAGCACGATGCCCTTGTCGAGCACCATCTTGAAGGTATTGGTGACGGTGGCCGCACCCATCGTCGGCCGAAAATCGATTCCGGCATCGCTCTCGGCATCGCCATAAACGGCAAGCGCCAGAGGGCAGGCGGCGTGTGCGGGGATCGGCGTCGCCACCGCTGCTGCTAGCGACAGGGCCAGAACACGCTGCGAAATGCGGAAGGACCGGATTGTCATTCGTCGCCCTGAACATCCCGGTCGACAAGGAAGACCGCTGCTAGAAAGTAATCTATCTCAAAGACAATTTTCGCATCCCCGTCCACCGGAATGGTGTTGATCTCATACTTGAGGGTCAAATAGCGGGAGCCTTCCGACAGTTCGATATAGATGTCGCGCTCATCGCCGCCACCGATTGTCCAATTGAACTCAGGCTTGTTCAGGACCTGCAGCGCTTTCGGCAACGCGTGAAATGCAATCGGGTCGTTGCCAGCCAGAATGGTTGGATGTCTTCCCAGATTGAGTTCGAAATCGCCGCGCCAGGTCGCCATCATGCCATTGAGTGCCAAGGCGGTCTTGGAAGGCTCGACGCTGATCGATCGCAAGCGAAAATCGGGGCTGAAGAAGAATTCGCAATTGGCGCCATAGATACACCACGCGGACTCCGTGTCCCCGTGGCGATAATGACCGTCCACCCGCACATCCTCCGCGTCGATCAGTTGTCGAACCGCCTCACGGCTGCTTTTGCCGAGTTCGAGAGGACCCGCGCGGCCAGTCGTCAGGAGTTCGAACAGGTCGATCGGCTGGGCGGGCTCGGCCATCCCGGATCACTCACAGATCGAGCACCAGCCGTTCGGGATCCTCCAGGCTATCCTTGACGCGGACCAGGAAGGTCACGGCTTCCTTGCCGTCGACGATACGGTGATCGTAGCTCAGCGCCAAGTACATCATCGGCCGGATCACGATCTGGCCGCCGACCACGACCGGCCGGTCCTGGATCTTGTGCATGCCCAAAATGCCGGACTGCGGCGCATTGAGGATCGGCGTCGACATCAGTGAGCCGTAAACGCCGCCATTGGAGATGGTGAACGTACCACCCTGCATGTCGGCGACCGACAGCTTGCCGTCCCGCGCGGCAATGCCCAGCCGGCCGATGTCCTTTTCGATCTCGGCAATCGACATTTGGTCGGCATTGCGCACCACTGGCACGACGAGACCCTTTTCGGTGCCGACGGCAACGCCGATATGGGCATAGTTCTTGAAGATGATGTCGGTGCCGTCGATCTCGGCATTGACCGAGGGGATTTCCTTCAATGCGTGCGTAACCGCTTTGGTGAAGAAGCCCATGAAGCCGAGCTTCACGCCGTGCTTCTTCTCGAAGATGTCCTTGTACTTGGTCCTGAGCGCCATCACCGCCGACATGTCGACCTCGTTGAAGGTGGTCAGCATGGCGGCGGTCGACTGCGCTTCCTTCAGCCGGCGCGCAATGGTCTGGCGCAGCTTGGTCATGCGCACGCGCTCCTCGCGCGACGCATCGTCGCCCGAGGACGGCGCACGCACGGCGACCGGAGCCGGTGCGGCCTTCGGAATTTCGGCCGGCTGCGACGGCGCGCCCTTGGAAATCGCGTCGAGCACGTCGCCCTTCAGCACCTGGCCGCGCTTGCCCGAGCCAGAAACCTGGTCGACCGACAGATTGTTCTCGGCGATCAGCTTTGCGGCAGCTGGCGCCGGCGGCATTGTGCGCGGCTCGACCGGCCCGGCATCGCCGGCGATCTTGGCGGTCTCGGCCGCGGCCTGCTTGGTCGTATGTGCCGCGTCGGGGCTCGACGCCTGCGACACAGCTTGCGGCTTGGTCTCCTGCTTGGACGCCGGGGCGGCCGTAGCGACGCCTGCCGAGATCGAGCCGAGCAGCGCACCGACGCCGACGGTCTCGCCTTCCTTGGCGGTGATCTCGCCAAGCGTGCCGGCGGCGGCGGCAGGCACCTCCACTGTCACCTTGTCGGTTTCGAGCTCGACCAGCGGCTCGTCGACGGCAATGGCATCGCCGACCTTCTTGAACCACTTGCCGATGGTCGCCTCGGTGACGGATTCGCCGAGAGTGGGAACGCGGATTTCGGTAGCCATTGTGCTGTCCGTTTCTTCTCTGTCTGTTCTATTCGCCGGGTTTGTTCTATTCGCCCAGCGCGTCTTCGAGCAGGGCGGCGAGCTGTGCCAGATGCTTCGACATCAGCCCGGTCGCCGGCGACGCCGCCGCCGGCCTGCCGGTGTAGCGCACCCGCTGATGCTTGGCGTCGATATGAGCCAGCACCCATTCCAGATACGGATCGATGAACGACCAGGCGCCCATATTCTTGGGCTCTTCCTGGCACCACACCATCTCCGCATTGCGGAAGCGCGACAGCTCGGTGATCAGGGCCTTGGCCGGGAACGGGTAGAGCTGTTCGACGCGCAAGAGATAGATGTCGTTGATGCCGCGCTTCTCGCGTTCCTCGTAGAGGTCGTAATAGACCTTGCCCGAGCACAGCACGACGCGGCGGATCTTGGAATCCTTGGTGAGCTTGATCGCCTGGTTCTGCAACAGCTGGGCATCGTCCCACAACAGCCGATGGAACGAGCTTTCGCCCGAAATTTCCGGCAGCGTCGACACTGCCCGCTTGTGGCGCAGCAGCGACTTCGGCGTCATCAGGATCAGCGGCTTGCGGAAGTCGCGCTTCAGCTGCCGGCGCAATATGTGGAAGTAGTTGGCCGGCGTGGTGCAGTTGGCGACTTGCATATTGTCTTCGGCGCAAAGCTGCAGAAAGCGCTCGAGCCGGGCCGAAGAATGCTCCGGACCCTGGCCCTCATAGCCATGCGGCAGCAGGCATACTAGGCCTGACATTCTGAGCCACTTGCGCTCGCCCGACGAGATGAACTGGTCGAACACCACCTGGGCGCCGTTGGCGAAATCGCCGAACTGCGCTTCCCAGAGCGTCAGCGCCTTCGGCTCGGCCAGGCTGTAGCCATATTCGAAGCCAAGCACCGCCTCTTCCGACAGCATCGAGTTGATGACTTCGTAGCCGGCCTGTGCCGCCGACAGATTGTTGAGCGGGATGTAGCGGGTCTCGTCTTTCTGGTCGTAGAGCACGGAATGGCGCTGCGAGAAGGTGCCGCGTTCTGAATCCTGGCCGGAGAGCCGGATCGGATTGCCGTCGAGCAGGATGGCGCCGAAGGCCAGCGCCTCGGCCGTCGACCAGTCGATGCCTTCGCCGGAGTCGATCGCCTGGCGGCGATTTTCGAGGAAGCGGATGATGGTCTTGTGCGCCTCGAAGCCCTTCGGCACCTCGGTCAGTTTCTTGCCGATGTCCTTCAGCACCTTGACCGGCACGGCGGTCTTGCCGCGGCGTTGTTCGTCCTGGTTGTCGGCCGTGCGCAGGCCGGACCAGGCGCCGTCCAGCCAGTCGGCCTTGTTGGGCTTGTAGTGCTGGCCGACTTCCCATTCGGATTCCAGATGGGCGCGCCAGTCGGCTTTCATCTTGTCGAGTTCGGCCTGGCTGATATGGCCCTCGGCGATCAGCCGCTCGCCATAGATCTGCACCGTCGTCTTGTGGTTGCGGATGTTGGCGTACATGATCGGCTGGGTGAAGGCCGGCTCGTCGCCCTCATTGTGGCCGAAGCGGCGATAGCAGAACATGTCCACCACCACCGGCTTGTGGAACTTCATGCGAAATTCGATCGCCACCTTGGTGGCATGCACCACCGCTTCCGGGTCGTCGCCATTGACGTGGAAGATCGGCGCCTCGATCATCTTGGCGACGTCGGACGGATAGGGCGACGAGCGCGAGAAGCGCGGATTGGTGGTGAAGCCGATCTGGTTGTTGATGATGAAATGCAGCGTGCCGGCGACGCGGTGGCCGCGCAGGCCCGACAGGCCGAGGATTTCCGCGATCACGCCCTGGCCGGCAAAGGCGGCGTCGCCATGCAGAAGCAGCGGCAGCACCTTGGCGCGCTCTTCCAGCGGCACGATCTCCTCGCGGCTGCGGCCGAACAGATAGTCCTGCTTGGCGCGCGCCTTGCCCATCACAACCGGATCGACGATTTCCAGATGCGAGGGATTGGCGGTCAGCGACAGATGCACCTTGTTGCCGTCGAATTCGCGGTCCGACGAGGCGCCGAGATGGTACTTGACGTCGCCCGAGCCCTCGACCTCGTCAGGAGCGGCCGAGCCGCCCTTGAATTCGTGGAAGATGGCGCGGTGCGGCTTGGCCATCACCTGGGACAGCACGTTCAGCCGGCCGCGATGCGCCATGCCGAGCACGATCTCCTTCATGCCGAGCTGGCCGCCGCGCTTGATGATCTGCTCCAGCGCCGGGATCAGGCCTTCGCTGCCATCGAGGCCGAAGCGCTTGGTACCCTTGTACTTGACATCGATGAACTGCTCGAAGCCTTCGGCCTCGACCAGCTTCTGCAGGATCGCCTTTTTTCCCGTAGCGGTGAAGGAAATCTCCTTGTCGGCACCCTCGATGCGCGCCTGGATCCAGGCCTTCTCCTCGGGGTCGGAAATGTGCATGAACTCGACACCGAGCGTCGAGCAATAGGTGCGGGTCAGGATCTCCAGCATCTGCCGGATGGTGCCGAATTCGAGGCCGAGCACATTGTCGAGGAAGATCGGCCGGTCGTAGTCGGCTGCGGTGAAACCGTAATTCTCCGGGGACAGCTCGTTATAGTCCTCAAGCGGCTTGGCGATGCCGAGCGGGTCGAGATTGGCATGCAGATGGCCGCGCATGCGGAAGGCGCGGATCATCATGATGGCGCGCACCGAATCGCGCGTCGCCTGATGCACGTCGGCATCCGACAGCACGACGCCATTGGTGACCGCCTTGTCCTTGACCTTCTTTTCCAGATGCTTCTCGACGATGCCCCAATTGCCGTCCAGCGCCGACACCAGTTCGCCATTGGCCTGCAGCGGCCAGGACGGCTTTGCCCAGGAAGCGCCCTTGGCGTTCTTGCGCACATCGCCGGCATCGTCCTTCAACCCGGCGAAGAAGTCCTGCCATTCGGGGTTTACCGACTCCGGATCGTCCTCATAGGACGCGTACAGCGCGTCGATATAGTCGGCATTGCCGCCATAGAGGAAAGAGGTGAGCGAAAATTGGTCGTTGGCCTGATCTTGTCTTGCCATTTTTGTCCGCGGAGCCTGGCTCCGTCTCCTTTTCAAAAGCGAATAGTGAGTAGCGAGTAGCGATTTTTCCCGGGTCGCGCCGTTACTCTCTTTTCCCTATTCGCTATTCACTACTCGCTACTCACTTAGCCTTGATCGCCTCGACCAGCGTCGTGCCCAGCCGGGCCGGCGATGGCGATACCTTGACGCCGGCCGATTCCATCGCCGCGATCTTGTCTTCCGCGCCGCCCTTGCCGCCGGAGATGACCGCGCCCGCATGGCCCATGGTGCGACCGGCCGGCGCGGTGCGCCCGGCGATGAAGCCGGCCATCGGTTTCCTGCGGCCGCGCTTGGCCTCGTCCTTGAGGAACTGCGCGGCGTCTTCCTCGGCCGAACCGCCGATCTCGCCGATCATGATGATCGACTTGGTCTCGTCGTCGGCGAGGAACATTTCGAGCATGTCGATGAACTCGGTGCCTTTGACGGGGTCGCCGCCGATACCGACGGCGGTGGTCTGGCCGAGGCCGACATTGGTGGTCTGGAACACTGCCTCATAGGTAAGCGTTCCCGAGCGCGAAACAACGCCGACCGAGCCCTTGCGGAAGATGTTGCCGGGCATGATACCGATCTTGCATTCGTCGGGGGTGAGCACGCCGGGGCAGTTCGGGCCGATCAGCCGCGAGGTCGAGCGGTCGAGCCGCGCCTTGACCCTGACCATGTCCATCACCGGAATGCCTTCGGTGATGCAGACGATCAGCGGGATCTCGGCCTCGATGGCTTCGAGGATGGCTTCGGCGGCGCCCGCCGGCGGCACATAGACCACCGAGGCATTGGCGCCGGTCTTTTCCTTGCCCTCGGCAACGGAAGCGAAGATCGGCAGGTTCTCGCCCTTTGCGCCGGTCCAGGTCTCGCCGCCCTTCTTGGGATGGATACCACCCACCATCTTGGTGCCGTGATAGGCCAAGGCCTGCTCGGTGTGGAACGTGCCGGTCTTGCCGGTCAGGCCCTGAACCAGCACCTTGGTGTTCTTGTCGATGAGAATGGACATCGGAGCCCTTTTCTAAAAACCGTTGATCGAGGAAGGCGAAACGCGCCGGTAGACGCCGCTCACCATGTCTTGCCAGCTGTCGCTGCCGGCAGGTTTGAAATGCAGTCGCATCCGGTAGGCATCGACATTGTCGAAAATATACGTCACGCGTGCTGAGCCACGCGGCGACGACCGCTCCAGAACCAGCTCATCGCCGTTCCACGTTCCTGTGGCCGGCGAGGCCGGCACAAAACCCATGGAGTCGAACTGGTGCATGGTGAAGAGCCTGTTTGGCTGGTCGAAGCCGAACACGCTGTGCGAGCCGAACGAGACCGTGCCGTCGCGGCGCTGGCGATAGCGCTGCACCACGAACAGGCCGCCGAACTGTGGCTCTGCCAGCACTTCCGACGCCGCCGGTCCGCCATCGGCCCACTGCGTTTCCGCCACCTCTTCCTCGCCGCGCCAAGCGCCGACCAGTGCCTGCAGGCGCTGGTGATCGGCCGAGAGCGAGGAGAACGCGTTCATGGGTCAGAGCCGCTTCAAATCGGAGACGGTAAGGTCGCTCTTGGCGTTGCCGGTGTTGAGCGTCGTCGCCGGCTCGAACATCAGCACCACCGGCTCGGCGGTCAGCGACCGCGGTCGGTGCTCGACGCCCTTCGGCACGACAATGAAATCGCCCTCGCCGAGCTCGACCGGGCCGTCGCGAAAATCGATGGCGATCTTGCCCCGCAGCACGAGAAAAGCCTCGTCCTCATGCTCGTGCGCATGCCAGTCGAAGGTCTCGCCGAACTTGGCGACCTTGGCCTGGCTGTCATTGACGTCGCCGGCAATATGCGGATCGAAGACCTTGGTGATCGTTCGATCCGCCGCCTCGACGAGGTTTATCTTGCGCGGAGGCATTCGCCTTCAGCCCTTCACCGCCGCCACGATCTTCTTGGCTGCGTCGTCGAGATCGTCCGCCGACACCACGTTGAGGCCGCTGTCGTTGATGATCTTCTTGCCGAGTTCGGCGTTTGTGCCTTCGAGGCGCACCACCAGCGGCACTTCCAGGCCGACTTCCTTGACCGCGGCAATGACGCCCTCGGCAATGATGTCGCACTTCATGATGCCGCCGAAGATGTTGATCAAAATGCCTTTGACCGCCGGGTCCCTGGTGATGATCTTGAACGCTGCCGTCACTTTTTCCTTGGACGCACCGCCGCCGACATCGAGGAAGTTGGCGGGTTCCGCGCCATAGAGCTTGATGATGTCCATCGTCGCCATGGCAAGGCCGGCGCCATTGACCATGCAGCCGATATTGCCGTCGAGCGCGACATAGGCGAGGTCGTATTTCGACGCCTCGATCTCCTTCTCGTCCTCTTCGGTGGTGTCGCGCAGTTCCATCAGCTCGGGATGGCGAAACAGCGCATTGTTGTCGAACGACACCTTGGCGTCGAGCACGCGCAGCCTGCCGTTCTTCATCACGATCAGCGGGTTGACCTCGAGCAGGCTCATGTCCTTCTCGACAAAGGCCTTGTAGAGGATCGGGAACAGCGTGCCGGCATCCTTGGCGGCATCGCCGGTGAGGCCCAGCGCTTCCACCAATATGTCGACGTCGATGGTCGTCACGCCGGCCAGCGGGTCGATGGCGCGGGTGATGATCTTTTCCGGCGTGTCGTGGGCGACGCCTTCAATGTCCATGCCGCCCTCGGTCGAGACGACGAAAGCGATGCGGCCGACCGAGCGGTCGACCAGGATGGACAGATAAAGCTCGCGATCGATGTCGGCGCCGTCCTCGATATAAAGGCGGTTGACCTGCTTGCCGGCCGGGCCGGTCTGCTTGGTGACCAGCGTGTGGCCGAGCATCTCATTGGCGTTGGCGACGACGTCGGCCACCGACTTCGCCAGCCGCACGCCCCCCTTGGCGTCGGGCGACAGTTCCTTGAACTTGCCCTTGCCGCGGCCGCCGGCATGGATCTGGCTCTTCACCACATAGAGCGGACCGGGCAGCGCTTGTGCCGCGGCTTCCGCCTCGCTTGCCTTGAACACCGGCACGCCCTCGGCCACCGGCGCGCCAAAGCTCTTCAGCAGCGCCTTGCCCTGATATTCATGGATGTTCATCTGGATGGTCTCCGGATCGGCTGCTTGGGGGGATCACTTCGAGGCGAGGTGCGGGGCGATCTTGACGCAGGCCTCGGTCAGGCCCTGCACCGTCGCCACCGAGGCGTCGAACATCTTCTGCTCGGCCTTGTTGAGGTCGATCTCGATAATGCGCTCGACGCCGCCGGCGCCGATCACAACGGGAACGCCGACATAGGTGCCCTTGACGCCATACTGGCCCGAGAGATGCGCCGCGCAAGGCAGCACGCGCTTCTTGTCCTTGAGGTAGGATTCGGCCATCGAGATGGCCGAGGCTGCCGGCGCGTAGAAGGCCGAGCCGGTCTTGAGCAGACCGACGATCTCGGCGCCGCCGTCGCGGGTGCGCTGGACGATCTGGTCGAGCTTTTCCTTCGAGGTCCAGCCCATCTTGATGAGATCGGGCAACGGAATGCCTGACACAGTGGAGTAGCGGATCATCGGCACCATGGAATCGCCGTGGCCGCCGAGCACGAAGGCGGTAACGTCCTCGACCGAGACCTTGAACTCCTCGGCTAGGAAATAGCGGAAGCGCGCGCTGTCGAGCACGCCGGCCATGCCGACGACATGGGTCTTGGGCAGGCCGGAAAACTTCTGCAGCGCCCAGACCATGGCGTCGAGCGGGTTGGTGATGCAGATGACGAAGGCCTTGGGTGCATATTTCTTCAGCCCGGCGCCGACCTGTTCCATGACCTTGAGGTTGATGCCCAGCAGATCGTCGCGGCTCATGCCTGGCTTGCGCGGCACGCCCGCGGTGACGATGCAAACGTCGGCGCCCTCGATGCCGGCATAATCATTGACGCCGGTCAGCCGGGAATCAAAACCGTCGACCGGCGACGACTGCGCGATATCGAGCCCCTTGCCTTGCGGGATGCCCTCGGCAATATCGAACAGCACCACGTCGCCGAGGTCCTTGAGGCCGATCATGTGAGCGAGCGTGCCGCCGATCATGCCGGAGCCGATGAGCGCTATCTTGTTGCGTGCCATGTGAGGAAATTTTCCCTTTGTCTGTGACGACGCCCAAAATCCCTGGCGATCTGTTGACGGCGTCGAGGAAGAGGCCGGAATGCTATGGTCTCAGCTAGATTTCGCCGCATCCAGTAGCCCCGGTGGAAAATATATTCAATCGATTATTTTCGAGTGAATGATTTCAATCGGTTAGAAACATTGGTACTTACGTAAACGTCAAAGTTTGTAGGCCAGCTTGGGAGATTTTACCCAATGAGCGTGGAAATCAGAAGACTATATCCAGGCGATGACGCCCTTGTGAAGCGCATCGCCGAAGACGTGTTCGATGAACCGGTACGGGCCGACAGACTGTCCGCCTACCTCGCCTCCTCAGGTCATATGATGATTGTGGCACTGGCCGATGGCGTCGTCGTCGGCCAGTGTGCTGCCGTCATCCACCGCCACCTGGACAAGGTCAGCGAACTCTACATCGACGAGGTCGGCGTCTCACCCGCCTACCAGCGCCATGGCATCGCGCGAAAGATGCTCGACGCCATGTTCGCGCTCGGCCGCGAGCAGGGATGCGGCGAAGCCTGGGTCGGCACCGAACCGGACAATGTCCCAGCGCGCGCGCTTTATGAATCGCGGGAGGTGCATGGGCCGGCGGAGTCGTTTGTGATGTATGTGTACGAGCTTTAGGCGTCGGCGGGACAGCGCCCCCCTCTGCCTTGCCAGGCATCTCCCCCACGAGGGGGGAGATCGGACGTCACGCGACCTTTCGCCAATCTCCAATGGCCGCAGGAATGAGCGGAGCGCCGAAACCGCCAATCTCCCCCCGTGTGGGGGAGATGTCCGGCAGGACAGAGGGGGGCGCGAAGGATCACTACATAATGACCTCTTGGAACCCTCAGACCTGCGCTTCCGCGTTGTCCTTCTGCCGTTCCGCCCAGTCCTCCAGCCAGTCGCGGCTTTGCATCTCGATCAGCCGCGAGGCGGTGCGTTCGAATTCGAACACCTCGACGCCGCGCCTGGCCGTGTAAAGCTCAGGCGGGGGAGCCTCTGCGCTCACCACCAGCCGCGTGTGATGATCGTAGAGCGTGTCGATCAACAGGATGAACCGCTTGGCCTCGTTGCGCTTGCCTTCGCCCAGCACCGGCACGTGATCGATGAAGACGGTCGAGAAGCGGCCGGCAATGGCCAGGAAATCGCGTGCGCCGAGCGGCTTTTCGCAGAGGTCGGCGAAGGAAAACCGCGCTGCATCCCCGGCGGCAGCCGGTATCCTCACTTGCCGCCCCTTGAGCGTCAGCGAGGTCTCGGCCGTCAGCGCTCCACGCGTCATCGCCTGCCAGGCCTCGTCGAGCACACGGTCGGCTTCGGCATCCGCCGGGGTGACATAAACCGGCGTGCGGGCGAGCTTTTCCAGCCTGTAGTCCTTGTCGGCATCAAGCGTCAGCACATGGGCGTGGCGCTCGAGAATGCTGATGAAGGGCAGGAAAAGCTGGCGGTTCAGCCCGTCGCGATAAAGGTCCTGCGGCGCGACATTCGAGGTGGCGACCAGAACCACGCCATTGGCGAACAGCGCCGAAAACAGCCGCGACAGGACCATCGCATCGGCAATGTCGGTGACCGAAAACTCATCGAAGCACAGCACCCAGGCCTGTTCGGCAAGCTGAAGCGCGACCGGCGGGATCGGGTCGTCCTCCTTGACGTCGCCGTTCTTGCGCGCCTGCCGGTGCTTCTGGATGCGGTCCTGCACATCGGCCATGAAGTCGTTGAAATGAACGCGGCGCTTGCGCCTGACCGGCAACAGCTCGAAGAACATATCCATCAGCATGGTCTTGCCGCGACCGACGCCGCCATGAATGTAGAGGCCCTTGACGACCTCGCGCGTCTCGCGCTTGCGGGCAAACAGCCAGCCGAGCGCGCTCGACTTGTGCGCCAGCCGCTTGACCGAGATCTCGTCGGTCAGCCGGTCGAGCGCGGCGGCGATGCGCTCCTGCGCAGGATCGCGCTCGATGGCGCCGGTTGCGACCAGATGGTCGTAGCGCTGCCTGACGGTCGCATGGGTCTGGAGGCCGTCACGCAGATGCATCGGTCACGTCGCTTACTTTGAGCGGATTGCTCCAGGAAAGATCAGGGTGTGTTGAGGTTCAGGTCAGGCCGAGCCGAGAATGGTGGCTCCTGAGAACCGGAGCGGAGCGTACTTAAGTACGCACCGGAAGCGCAGGAAGCCGCCGTTCGCAGGCCGGCCTCACCTGAATATCAGCATACCCTGCCTACCTTGTAAGCGATATCGGCAAGCCGTTGGTAGTCTGGCCGTCGAATTTCGAACCGCCCGAGGAATAGAGCCGCGCCAGCGTGCCGCCATTCTCGTCATAGAGCGTCAGCTGCTTGCCGGCGACGTTCCACGATTTGATGCCGTCGATGGGCGGCGGGCAATGCAGCGGCCCGGCGCGGAAGCCGGCGCCGAATTTGGTCTGCGGCGTCGCCACCTTGCAGCTCTGTCCGGACACGCTGGCGTTCCAGACGCCGGCAACGCTCGCAGCGGTAAGGTCGGAGGCTCCGGCCGGCGCCGATCCGTCCGGCGGCAGCGAGGCGACCTGCGCGCCTGCCGGCGCGGTCGGGAATTGCGATGGGTCGGTGGTGCCCGGCGCTGCCGGGGGCGGCAGTTGGCTTCCGCTCACCGTGCCGGCGGGCGCGGGCTGCAGCGGGGCGGGCTGCTGGTCATCCATCGATGAAAAACGCGAGGTCGAACAGCCGCTCGCAACGAGCGCTGCCAGCGATACGGCCATCAGCCCGCTTCTCGAAAAAATCATTCAAACCTCCGTCGGATCCGGCTGGGGGGGAAGCCGTCCGCACAATCTCACCCCTCACCAAGATGGAGAAGGTGGCGAAATTTCAACCCGATATGGTTAAAATAGGGTTTGCACCACGAATTGTTGTAAATTTGTCGCAAAATGGCTGGCGGACAAAAGGCATGTCTTCGCTCTAGCGCGGTTCCAACCAGTACATTGGTTGCGAAAGCGGCACCGGAGCCCGCAGCAGGTCGGCGCATCGGCGGTCGAGCGCAACTGCCGGCGCAAAACTGACTGAAGCGCTTGAGGCGCAAGGCCTGGCGCGTGAGCGGTTTCGCGCCTTGCGTCCGGGCGAGGTTTGGGACGTTCCCGAGATCGAGCGCGGCTGGAGTCTGCATTTGGCCGTTTACGGCACTGCCATTTTAGCCGATGGTCTATCGCAACAGGGGGAACAGATGAAATCAATCTTGGCAGTTTTGATCGCGCTGGTAATTTCGACGCCGGCCGCTTTCGCGGGTGAAATCACCGATCGCGCCGCTGAAGCCGAAAAGGCACTGCAGGCGGGTGATGGCGCCGGCGCGCTGGACAAATTCCGCAGCGCCGAGGACGCTCTGTGGCAAGCGATGCCGCTTGGCGTGCAAAATGTGAAGCATATCCTGTCGGCCAGCGGGTTCGGCGCCTACGCCGAGCGCCCGAACCATGTCTACAAGCCGGGCGAAGAGATTGTGCTTTATATGGAGCCGGTCGGTTACGGCTACGGCTCGGATGGGCTCGGCAACAACCAGATCGCGCTTTACGTTGACCTTACCGTGCTTTCCCAGTCGGGCGAGAAGCTGGGAACCGTCGAAAAGCTTGGCCGGGTCCAGCTCGCCTCGCGCTCGCATAACCGAGAGATGTTCTTCAAATTAAACGTCTCCCTGGATGGCGTTCCCCCCGGCAAATACCGAGCGGATTTCCTCATGCATGACGAGAACTCGCAAAAGACGGCGCCTTTCACGACCGACTTCGAGATTGCCGAATAGCGCGCCCAGTCGGAGAGAGCCTCGCGGCAAGAGGGAACCAGAGCGCGGCAGATGCGTTCTTAGGCCGCTGCAGTCAATTTGCGAGGCATTGTCCATGATCAAATGGATCATCATTCTTCTCATCGTTGCTGCCGCCGCCAGCCTGCTCGGCATGCCGGCGCTGGCCGGTGCCGCCGCCACCGGCGCGCGCGTGCTGATCGGCATCGTTCTCGTCATCTTCCTGCTGATCGTGCTCGGCGTTTTCGCGGTAACCTAAACGCAGCCCACACTGGTAATTCCCGCCCGTTTCCGCCATATAGCGGCGAAACGTACAGGAATTACCTCAGATCATGGCAGGCACTGCCCCCTTCGCCAAGATGAACGGCATCGGCAACGAAATCATCGTCGCCGACATGCGTGGCCGTGCCGATAGGGTCACGGCGGCGTCGGCTGTCGCGCTGAACGCCGATGCGGCGACTAGGTTCGACCAGATCATGGCGATCCACGATTCGCGCACGCCGGGCACCGCCTTTTACATCGACATCTTGAATTCCGACGGCTCGGGCGCGCAGGCCTGCGGCAACGGCATGCGCTGTGTCGTCCAGGCGCTGGCCGCCGAAACCGGCCAGAAGACTTTCACCTTTGAGACCCGCGCCGGCATCCTCAACGCCGTCGAACATGCCGACGGCACCATCTCGGTCGACATGGGCACGCCGCGCTTCGGCTGGCAGGATATCCCGCTGGCTGAGGAATTCCGCGACACCCGCATGATCGAGTTGCAGATCGGCCCCATCGACGCGCCGGTGCTGCATTCGCCTTCGGCTCTCTCGATGGGCAACCCGCACGCCATCTTCTGGGTCGAAAACGATGTCTGGTCCTACGAACTCGAGCGTTTCGGCCCGCTGCTCGAAAACCATCCGATCTTCCCCGAGCGCGCCAACATCACTATCGCCCAGGTAACGTCGCCGGAGACGATGATCATCCGCACCTGGGAACGCGGCGCCGGCCTGACCAAGGCCTGCGGCTCGGCCGCTTGCGCTTCCGTCGTCGCCGCTGCCCGCACCCGGCGCACCGGCCGCAGCGTTACGCTGATGACGCCCGGCGGCGGCTCGCTGCATGTGGAATGGCGCGACGACGACCACGTCATCCTGACCGGTGCCGCTGAATGGGAATTTTCCGGCAGTTTCGATCCGTCGACCGGCACCTGGGCCCGCGACACCGAAAGCGCGGCCTGATGTCTGCACTTGCCGATACCAAGGGCCTCAACTCCCAAGGCATAGACGTCGTCACCTTCGGCTGCCGTCTCAACACCTATGAATCCGAGGTGATGCGGCGCGAGGCCGAAAGTGCCGGCCTCGGCGCGCTCAAAGGCGGGGCTATCATCTTCAACACCTGCGCCGTCACTTCGGAAGCGGTGCGCCAGGCCAGGCAGTCGATCCGCAAAGCCCGCCGCGAAAACCCGGCGGCGCGCATCATCGTCACCGGCTGCGCCGCGCAGACCGAACCGCAGAATTTTGCCGCCATGGACGAGGTCGACCTCGTGCTCGGCAATGAGGAGAAGCTGAAGGCGAACTCCTATCGCGCGCTGCCGGATTTCGGCGTCAACGACACCGAAAAGGCGCGCGTCAACGACATTTTCTCGGTGCGCGAGACCGCCGGCCACATGGTCGACGCCATTGAGGGCCGGGCGCGTGCTTTCGTCCAGGTGCAGAACGGCTGCGACCATCGCTGCACCTTCTGCATCATCCCCTATGGCCGCGGCAACTCACGCTCGGTGCCGATGGGCGCGGTTGTCGAGCAGGTCAAGCGTCTGGCCGGCAACGGCTACGCCGAGATCGTGCTGACCGGCGTCGACATGACCAGCTTCGGCGCCGACCTGCCGGGCGCGCCGAAGCTGGGAAAGCTGGTGAAGACCATCCTGAAGCAGGTGCCTGATGTGAGGCGGCTGCGGCTGTCCTCAATCGATTCGATCGAGGCGGATGATGATCTGCTCGACGCCATCGCCACCGAACCCAGGCTGATGCCGCATCTGCATCTGTCGCTGCAATCAGGTGACGACATGATCCTGAAGCGCATGAAGCGCAGGCATTTGCGTGACCAGTCGATCCGCTTCTGCGAGGATGTGCGCAAGCTGCGCCCCGAAATCGTCTTCGGCGCCGACATCATCGCCGGCTTCCCGACCGAGACCGAGGAAATGTTCGAGAATTCGACAAATATTGTCGAGGAATGTGGGCTGACGCACCTGCATGTCTTCCCGTTTTCGCCGCGCGAAGGCACGCCCGCCGCGCGCATGCCGCAGGTCCGCCGCGAATTGGTCAAGCAGCGCGCGGCCCAGCTGCGCGCCGCTGGTGAGGCTGCGTATCGCCGCCATCTGTCATCCCTCCCGGGAACGCGCCAAACGATCCTTATCGAGCGCGACGGCCTCGGCCGCACCGAAGGGTTCACGCTTGCCGCGCTAGGCACAGGCGCGCCGGGCGAGATCGTCGAGGCAGACATCACCGGCCATGACGGCGCGCGCCTGATAGCAGCCCCGCTCACTGCCCGCGCCCCCTGAGACGATTGAAGCATGGCCGGTTTTTTCAAGAACATATTTTCGTTCGGCAAGAAGGAAGTCGTCGAGGAGCGCATCGACGAAACCGCTCCCCTGCCGCCGATCAAATGGGATGCGCTTGAGGCGCTGAAGCCGGCGGCCGAGCAGGTCGTTCCGGAGTTCTTGAAGCGCGAGGAGCCCGAGCCGCCGACGCCCCACCCTCCCCTCGATGGGGAGGGTCGCCACGAAGTGGCGGGGAGGGGTGAGAGCGCCGACGCCGGCGCCCCTCACCCCCCACCCCCAGCGTCGGGTGGGGCCGCCCCCCGCGAGGGGGGGGGAAAGGCCGGTGTGGTTTTAAAAAATACGAG
>NZ_JAMYOJ010000018.1:0-140660 GCF_040319795.1 Mesorhizobium sp. M0862 | reverse complement strand
CGCCCCCCCCCCCCCCCCCCCCCCCCCGCCCCCCCGCCCCCCCCCCCCCCCCCCCCCGCCCCCGCCCCGGCCCCCCCCGCCCCCGAGGGGGGTGCCTCGCGCCGGGTTTCAGGCGAAGAAGCCCAATCCCCTGAATCGCTTGGCGCCATCTATTCAACGAACACCTTCACGCTTGCCGCGCGTCCCACGGCGTCGATTACGGTGAGCGTTGAATAGCCGGCGCCGTCGGGCAGCCAGGTCGCGGTGCGGCGGCGGTCGATGCCGACGAGCGGCTTGCCATTGGCCAGCCAGCGGAACGGCGCGCGGCCGCCTTGCAGTTTCAGCACCAGCGGCGAGGCCTCGGCGGAATTGGTGGCGAGATCGACGCGGGCGCCGTTGGGCGGGAAAATGATCGTTGGCGCCGGTTCCGTCGGGCCTGCCTGCACCAGTCCGTCGGCGCCGGCGCCGAAGCGCCCCAATGTCACCGGCAGGTCTTCGCGCCTGGCCTTGAGGACACCGGCCGGCTGGCTGGGCAACGGGACGGCGGTGAGGCCGGAGCGGACGAAGCCCTCGAACAGGATGGGGGCGGCCGAGACATAGCCGGACAGGCCGGGCACCGCACCGGCATCGGCGCGGCCGACCCACACACCCAGCACGTAGCGGCCGTCGAAGCCGACCGACCAGGCGTCGCGGTAGCCGTAGGACGTCCCAGTCTTGTAGGCGATGCCGCGCTGCAAGGCGCCCTCGGGCGGCTTTACGCCCGACAATATGTCGGTGATCT
This sequence comes from Mesorhizobium sp. M0862, assembly GCF_040319795.1. NCBI lineage: Bacteria > Pseudomonadati > Pseudomonadota > Alphaproteobacteria > Hyphomicrobiales > Phyllobacteriaceae > Mesorhizobium > Mesorhizobium sp. M0862. Next base: position 139,900 of record NZ_JAMYOJ010000018.1, on the reverse strand, counting down.
GCCAGTTCGCCTGGGCGTCGAGGATCGTGGCGGTGGTGCGCTCGGCATTGGCCGGCTCGGTGCCGTCATGCAGCGTGTTTGCCTTGCCGCCATTGGCGAGGCCGGTATAGAGTTGGACGAGATCGCGCAGCGTTACGCCGACGCCTCCGAGGCCGATGGCGAGGCCCGGCGCCTCGTTGACCGGTAGCACCGGGCTGACGCCGGCCTGGCGGAAGCGCGCCATCAGCCGTGCCGGGCCGACCGAGTCGAGCACGCGGATCGCCGGAACGTTGAGCGACAGCTGCAGCGCCTGGCGGATCGAGACATCCCCCTGATAGCCCATGTCGAAATTCTTTGGCCGGTAGCCGCCGAAATCGACCGGACTGTCCTCGATCAGCATTTCCTGCGCCACCAGCCCTTGCTCGAAGGCGAGGCCATAGATGAACGGCTTCAGCGTCGAACCGGGCGAACGCACGATCCTGGTCATGTCGATCCAGCCGGAGCGGCTGGCATCGAAGAAATCGGCCGAGCCGACTTCGCCAAGAATGTCGCCAGTGCGTGCGTCCGCCATCACCATGGCGACCGACAGGCGCGGGCCAAGCTTGATCGCGGCATCGCGCGCCACCTGTTCCAGCCCTTGCTGGACGCTTTTGCGGATCGTAAGCTGCAGTGGCTTGCCGGGCACGGCCTTGGGCAGCATGGCGTAGGCGGCGTGCGGCGCCAGCGCCGGCAATTTGCGGCGCAGGCCCGAGACATCGTCGAGGGCGGCGCGCGCGGCCTCGCGCTCGCCAAGCAGGCCTGCCGAAACCATGCGGGTCAGCACGCGGTCGCGGGCGGCATGAGCGATGGTGAGATTGCGGTCGGGCCGGCGCTTTTCCGGCAATTGCGGCAAGGCGACGAGCAGTGCTGCTTCCGAGACCGTCAGCCGCTTCGGCTCTTTGCCGAAATAGGCGAGCGAGGCGGCGCGCACACCTTCAAGATTGCCGCCATAGGGCGCCAAGGTCAGGTAGCGTTCGAGGATCTCCTGCTTGGACAGCCGCCGCTCGATCTGGATGGCACGCAGCATCTGCTTGATCTTCGAGCCGAGGCTGCGGTTTTCGCGTGGCTCGATCAGCCGGGCAAGCTGCATCGACAGGGTCGAGCCGCCGGAGACGATACGGCCGCTGGTGGCGAACTGGCCGGCGGCGCGCGCCAGCGCCAGCACATCGACGCCATCATGGTCCCAGAAGCGCTTGTCTTCATAGGTGACCAGCATGTTGACGAACTGCTTGTCGACCTGGTCGAGATGAGTGTCGAGCCGCCAGTAACCGTCCGGCGTGGCGAAGGCGCGCAACAGCTGGCCGTCGCGGTCCTGGACCTCGGTGGAGACGGTGAGCCTTCCGGGCAGCGGCGGCGGAAAAGCGCGGTCGAGTTCCCAGAGAGAAGCGGCAGCGATCGCCGCAAAGCCGACGAGGGAGGCGGCGGCGATGCCTGTTCGACGGAGAAATTTTCTGGAGAGCATGGTGGTGCCCTTCATCCGCCTGCCGGCTCCTTCTCTCCGCATAGCGGGGAGAAGGAGATGGTCGCGGACATCGGCGTGTTCATCTTCGTCAAGGCGCCTTACGGCGCCTTGATCTCCATCATACCGGTGGCGGTGCGGGCCGAATATTGCGGCCGGTACATGTCCTCCACCGTGGCCGCCGGATGGGCGTAGGTGCCCGGCGTCACCGCACGCACGACATAGGCCAGCATGATGTTGCGGTCGCCATCGCCGCCATTGGGATTGAATGCCGCGACGAAACGGTCGTCGCGGAATTCGAGATGGGCGGCGTCGGTTTGCGCCAGCCAGGTGAAGTTCGACAGCTGGGCGCTGGAAACAAGGCCCGGATTGTCGATCTCGAAGCCGGCCGGCAACAGGTCGGTGATCAGCAGGCGCGAAGGCCAGCGGTTCTGCTCGTAAACCTTGAGCACGACCACGTAGCGTTCGTTCTGCGTCGCCTCGGTGACGTTGGCTTCGGTGCCATCGAGCTTGTAGTAGGTGCGGTCGATGGTGAAGCCGTCGCCGCCGGCCGGCAAGGGCTCTACCGGCGAGGCGACCGTGGTGACGACCGCCTGCAGCGGCGTGGCGCCGGTGTTGGCGATGGTCAGCGGGCTGTCGGCAATGTCGGTGCCGCTGAGGTGGTTGGAATACCCACCGGCATGCGGCGCGCCGTTGACCGAGAGCGTGATCGAGTCGTTGCCCGACTTCAGCGCGCGGGCCGCCAGAAGCATCCAGGACTCGTCCTGCGTGCTGGTCCAGCGGGCATCGGCGCGTTCCCTTGCCACCAGCCGGATCAGCTCCGGCACGATGGTCGGCACCGGCCTCGATTCGGCGGCGAGCGCCAGGATCGCGGCGCCATCACGCAGCCGCGAGCCATAGTCGGACCGGTAGTAGTCGTATTCGGTGGTCGACTTGGCCAGCTGCAGCGCCGTCTGGAAGGTTGCTTCCGAACGCTGCGCGTCGCCGTAGAGCGCCAGGCTCGCCGCCAACTGGGCGACGGCCATCGGGCTCGAGAAGGCTTCGAGCTTGGTGTCGGCGTAGTAGCGCAGATCGCCGACCGAGGCCTTCTTGTTGCGGGCCAGAACATAGAGCGCGTAGGCGATTTCGCTGCCGCGATCCTGGACGTCCTGGTCGTAACCGACCGAGTTTTGCAGATTGCTCAGCGCCTGGCTCATCGCCAGCGCCGGCACGTCGTAGTTCTGCTCGCGCGCCCGGGTCAGGAAGTCGGTGACGTAAGAGTCAAGCCACAGATCGCCGGAGCCCGGACCCCACAGGCCGAAGCTGCCGGCCGAAGCCTGGTAGCTCAGCACCTTGTAGATGGCGGCCTGCACGCGGCCGTGCAGTTCGGGATCGCTTTGCATGCCGACGCCGGACGCCAGATCGTTGACGTAGAGAAGCGGCATGGCGCGGCTGGTGGTCTGCTCGGCGCAACCATAGGGGTAGCGGTCGAGCGTCATCAGCAGCGACGGCACGTCGAAGGCGGCAGCCTGCGAAACGCCGACGCTGATCGAGGCGCCGTCGAGCAGGCTTGCCGCGAGCAGCTCCTTGTCGACGCGCAGCGAGCCGCCATTGCCCTTGAGGTCGACGACCAGACGGGTGGTGACCGGCAATTGCGCCGGACGCACCGGAACATACAGCGTCTGCTCGACGGCGGTGCCGTCGCCATGGGCGAGCTTGATGGTGATCGAGGCATTGCCCGCCGTCTGTGCAATCAGCGGCACGGTCAGCGTCTGGCGCTTGCCCTTGGCCAGCGTCAGCTTTTCGGGCAAGGGCTTGTCGCCGGTCGAGAGGTCGCCGGTCGTGGCGATCGACAGGGCATAGTCGCCCTCCGGACCGTCGGTGTCGGCGACGTCGAGCCGCATGATAGCTGCATCTCCAGGCGCCAGGAAGCGGGGCAGGCCGGCAGTGATCACCACCGGATCGCGCACGATGACATCGGTCGTGGCATGGCCGACGGCCTCCTTGGTCCAGGCGACGGCCATGACGCGCACGGTGCCGTTGAACTGCGGGATGTCGAAGTCGATCCTTGCCTTGCCGTCGGCGTCGAGCTGGACCGGGCCGGAGAAGAAGGCGACCAGCTTTTCGGTCGGCGGACTGCCTTGCGGCTGCATCGAGGCGCCGTCGCCGCCGGTCCTGAGCTTGCCGGTGGTGCCGAGCGAGCCGTCGATGAGACGGCCATAGATGTCGCGGACTTCGAGCCCGAGCATGCGCTGGCCGAAATACCAGCCCTCCGGATCCGGCGCCTTGTAGTTGGTGAGGTTCAAAATGCCGACATCGACGGCAGCGACCGTGACATAGGCATTGCTGCCCGGCGCTACGCCGGCGACCGAAACCGGGATCGACAGCTGCTGGCGCGGCATCGTCTTGTCCGGCGGCGTCAGGGTGACGGCGAGCTTTTTCGAGCCTGGGTCGACCGTCAGCCATTTTACGCCGATGGCGCGCGCCGGCATGCGGGTTTCCTGCGCATCGCCGGGCCGGAACAGGGTTGCGGAGATGTAGGCGCCCGCGCCCCAGTCGTCACCGACCGGGATGTCGACCGTGCTGCCGCCGGCCGGCACGGTTGCCGTGATGGTCTTGAGCAGCTTGTCGGCGCCGATGGTGACCAGCAGTTCGCCGGCAAAATGCGGCGACACCTTCAGCTTGGCCACGTCGCCGGCGGCATAGCTGTCCTTGTCGAGAGCGATCTCGAGCCCGTCAGGCGTTTCGGTGGAGGTCGAGGAGACATACCAGCCGGCGTCGAACTCATAGCTGGTCGCCGGGCCCTCGGGATCGGCAGTCTCGATCTCGAGCCGGTACTGGCCCCAGTCGACCGGCATCGTCACGGTCGCCTCGGCATCGGCGCTGAGATTGACCTGGCCGTTGGCGATCGACTTGGTGAAGGTGACCGGTTCGTAGTTCCACGAGTTGTTGTTGCGATACCACTGGTAATTGCGTTCGACCTTGACCAGCGACCACTGCGCGCCCTTCAGCGTCTCGCGCTTGCCGTCGGGATCGACCGCGATGAGGCTGAATTTGGCGGTGCCGCCCTGCGGCACCTCATTGTCGGCGAAATCCGGACGAATGCCGATCATGTGGCCTTGCGGGCGGATGCCGATGTTGAGCGAGCGCTCGATGGCGCGGCCGCCGGTTTCGCGCATGCGAACCGTGACCTTGGCGTCGACCAGCTTGGTGGTCGCGGGCAATTGGTCGACCGTGACCGGGAAGGTCGCCTTGCCGTCGTCGCCGACCACCGGCAGACCGGTGAACGGGGTGACCGAAGGCTCGGCCGACTGCTCGTCAGCAAGGCCGAACGAATAGCCGGCGAAACGGTCCCAGTCGCGCGCCGTCGACAGCGTCAGCTCGCCTTCGAGCGCGAGGCCGGCGGCCGGCGCGCCATAGAGGAAGCGGCCGTCAATGTCGATGTTGGCGGTTTCGCCCTGTGCGATCTCCTGCTTGTCGGACTTCATGTCGAACTCGATGCGATCCGGCACGAAGTCTTCGACCAGGAACATCTGGCTGGAAACGGCCGCCTGCTTGGGATCGGTATAGATCGACACCGTCCAGGTGCCGCGCATGGCGTTGGCTTCCAGCGGCAGGTCGACGGCATAGCCGCCGGCCGAGACGCCATCGGCAACGATGCGGCGGTTCTCGACGCCGTCGGGACGGGTGAAGATGAAGGTCAGCGGCAGGTTTTCCACCGCTTTGGAGGCGACGTCGCGGGCAAGGGCTGCGACATGCACATCCTCGCCGGCGCGGTAGATGCCGCGTTCGGTCCAGGCATAGACATCGAGCGCGCCCGGTGCGGCGCGTCCGGCGACGCCGCGATCGGACAGATCGAAGCCGGCGCGGCCCATGTCGAGGAAGACGAAATCGTTGTCGCCCTGCTTGGCCATCAGAACGGCCGGCACCATGCCGCCGTCGCCGCGCGTCAGGCCGGGGTTGAAGACAGCATGGCCTTCGGCGTCCGACGTGGCTGTGCCGAGGATTTCATTGTTCCTGGCCAGCAGCGTCAGTTCGGCGCCGGCGATCGGCTTGGCGGTTCCGAGCGAGCGGGCAAAGACATTGAGGCCATCCTGGCCGGTATAGGTCGACAGGCCGATGTCGGAGACGACGAACCACTGCGTGGCAAGCGAATTGTAATTGTCCTCGTCATTTTCATTTACCGCTTGCGCGGTCAGCACGTAGACGCCGGGCTTGCGCTGCGGCAAGGCTTCGTCGACCGGGAACGAAGTCGTGACGTCCTTGTTGAGGTCGTTGGCGATGTCGAGCTGGCCCTGCCAGACCGGCTCACCCATCTGGTCGGAAATGCTGGAGATATCATAGCCGTCGAGCTGCTTCAGGAACTGATAGCCGGACAGAAGCTGCGCCAGCGAACGATCGCCGATGCGGTAGAGCTTCATCTGTGCGGCATTCATGTTGACGGTGACGACCGGGATGCCGCGGCGGGCGCCGGCGGGCAGCACGAAGCTGTCGCCGGTGAAGCGGGCGGACGGCGCGCGGTCCTGCACATAGATCGACAGCACGACCGGAGCGGCGGTGACCTCGCCAATGGCGGCCGGTAGACCGGCGCGGAAGGTCACTTCGTAATGTTGGCCGTGCTCCAGGCCTTCGACGCAGATCTGCTTGTCCTTGGCCTCGACGCCCTTGGGCGGCTGGTTGTCGACGGTGACGAACTGGGCGTAGTCGACGCCGGTCTTCACCAGCTCCTCGGAAAACTGCGCGCAAATGCGCGGCGCGCTGGTGTCGGCGTCGATCGAGTGATCGATGACGCGGAAGCCCTTGCGGGCCTTGAGATCCTCATATTCGGCCTTGACCGCCGGCGAACTGACCAGCGCGAGGCTGGCTTCATAAGCCTGCAGGGCCGGACGGTAGAGATCGCGGCGGTCGAGGCCGTTGCCGAGCAGCGCCAGCACTTCGGCGCGGGTCTTGGTGGTGCGCAGCAATTTGTAGGCGTTGATGGCGGCGGAGGTGCCTTTGACCGGCAGATTGTAGGATTCGGAGGTGCCGCTGGCCGGCTGTATGGCAAGCGTTTCACGCGCCAGACCGAGCCAAAGCTGGCCGTCGTCAGGCAGGACCGAGACCGCGGCCTCGTATTTGTTCATGGCCTGGCCATGGTCGCCGGTCAGTGCAGCCTGTTCGGCGGCGGCGCGGAGTGATTCCAGCCCGTCGGTCGGCTTGTCATAGGCCGGATCGGTCAGCTTGTTGCGGTATTGCTGGGCTTGGTCGGCCATCCAGTTGGGGAAGAAGGCGAGTTCCGGCGGGGCGCCGATATCGGGGTCGCCATCGACATTGACGACCTTGCCCGCGACCGCGCCGCTGAAGGGTTTCAACTGGTTATAGTCGGATTTTAGGAAGCACCATTTGGCCTTGTTGTTGTAAGTAAAGGCGCGGCAGGCGGGGTCGCCGAGGCATGTCGTCTTGCACTGATCGAGGCTGACATTCTGGTCCGATCTGAGATCGAAGCCGAAATAGTCGGAATTATTTGAGGTCACCACCCGGCGGGCTTCGGCCGCTTGCGCTACAGACCCCCAGGCGAAAATGAGAAGAATCAAGATCGACAGACCACGAGCCGCCGCGCGCATCGCCATAACACCCTCCAGACACTGCTACGTCCGCGGCATGTTCAAGCTTCAGTCAAGCTTGTCAACACGAGGACGGGCAGGTTTCCGCCCGCCAACGGTTCCCAAACCGGCCAATGACCGGTATGCCGATAGTTCATCCACGGGAAAGGGATCACGCTTTCTTGCGAAAACGCAGAAGGTGTGAATTCCAAGCCCTGCCTATTTCAGACAATTGGATTGTGGCCCCTTTACGAGCGCTTCAAAACTTCATTCCAATTTTAGTTTTGTAACCTAGGTTGTCCTGATGCCGGCGTATGAAGCGCAGATGTCGAAGGTAAGTGCGCCACGGCGCACGCTTTCGCGCGCGCTGATTGTGGCGTTGGCGTGCTCGACCGTGCTCGTTGCCGAATCGGGGTCGGCGGCCGCCTTCGAGCTCTTCGGCATCAAATTGTGGGGCTCTTCGAATGACGAGGACGCCGATATCGTCGACCCGCTGCGCTATGCGGTGACCATCGAAGCGCCCGATGCCGACAATGACCTGGTCAAGAAGCTCGAAAACGCCTCGTCGCTGAAATCCGACGAGGATCGCCCGGTTTCCGGCTCGCTCGCCCTTTTGGCAAAGGCGCGTAGCGACCGCGAACAGCTGGTCGCCGCGCTTTATGCCGACGCCCGCTATGAAGGCGTCGTCAACATCACTATCCAGGGCAAGGCGCTGGACGATTTGCCGCCCGATGCCGAATTTACAGGTCCGCAGCCGGTGCCAGTGGTGGTCAGCATTTCGAGCGGGCCCAAATTCACACTTGGCAATATCAGGCTGGAGGGCGATGCCGCCGGGCTGGCGAGCGCCGATTTCGGCCTGATAGCCGGCGGCGATGCCGGCTCGGGCGCCGTGCTCAAGGCCGAGGCGCTGATCGTGCGGGCGCTGAAGCAGGAGGGCCGGCCGCTTGCCCGGATCACCGACAGGCAGGTCGTGGCCGAGCACACCACCTCGACGCTCGACGTGACGCTGACGGTGGCCGCCGGGCCGGTTGCCGGTTATGGCGACACCACCGTCGATGGCACCGAGAAGGTCAATCGCGAGTTCACTGAATATATGACCGGGCTGAAACGCGGCCGGCAATATTCGCCCGACGAGATCGACGATGCCCGCGACCGGCTGCTGAGGCTCGAAGTGTTCAACAGCGTGACGCTGAAGGAAGCCGACAGTCTCGACGCCGACGGCAACATTCCGATCGGCGTTCAGGTCAGCGAGCGCAAACCACGCTATTTCGGCGTCGGCGGCACTTTCTCCAACACCGAAGGGCTAGGCCTGGAAGGCTATTGGGGCCACCGAAATCTGTTCGGCCGGGCCGAAAAGCTGCGCATCGAGGGCAAGATCAGCGGCATCGGCAGCAACGATCTCAGCGAGCTCAACTACAATGCCGGCATCATGTTCGAGAAGCCGGGCGTGGTCGGGCCGGCCTCGAAATTCATCGCCAGCGTCAAGACCGTCCTCGAACATCCCGATGCCTACGATCATTTCTCGGTCAAGGGCAGCACCGGCCTGTCCTATGAGATCGACAAGAAGCAGACGGTTTCGGCTGAAATCGCGCTCGACTATTCCAGGATCACGGACGCCTTCGGCAAGCACAAATACCTGATCGCCAGCATTCCGCTGCAGTATGTCTATGACAACAGGGACAACCGGCTCAATCCGACCAGCGGCTTCAGGGTTCTCGCCTATGCCGAACCGAGCTACGACATTCTGAGCGGCGCCGCCTTCCTCAAGCTCAGGGGCGAGGGGTCGGCCTATCAGTCGCTCGACACGGCCTCGAAATTCGTGTTTGCCGAACGCGTCGCGCTGGGTTCGATCGTCGGCACCGGCCTTCAGAACGTTCCAGCCGACAGGCGCTTCTATTCCGGCGGTGGCGGCTCGGTGCGGGGCTATGCCTATCAGGGCATCGGACCGAAGGACATCGACAATCAGCCGATCGGCGGGCTTTCCTTCTTCGAAACATCGGTCGAAATGCGCATTGCGCTGACCGACACGATCGGCATCGTGCCGTTCGTCGACGCCGGCACTGTCTCGACCACAGCGACGCCGGACTTTTCCGACGTGAAGGTCGGCGCGGGCGTTGGCCTGCGCTACATCACGCCGTTCGGGCCGCTGCGCATCGACGCCGCCGTGCCGCTCAACCGCGACCGTGGCGACCCGCGTTTCGGCATCTATGCCGGCATCGGACAGGCGTTCTGACGATGAAGATTTTGAAACGCATCCTTCGCCTGTTTTTCTACACGCTGCTGATCGTGGCGGCGGCGGGCATCGGCGCGCTGGTCGTGCTGACCAAGACCGAGCGCGGCCGCGAAAATCTCGCCGGCATCATCTCTGACATGGCCTCGTCAGGGGACAGCAAAGTCACGGTCAGCGGCATTAACGGTATCTGGTCCGGCGCGCTGACGGTCGACCATGTCGTGCTGGAAGACCGCGAGGGCGCCTGGCTGGTGGCCCGCAAGGTGGCCGTCGACTGGTCGCCGCTGGCGCTGTTGTCGAAGAATTTCAGCGCCGACCGCATAGCGGCCGAACGCATAGAACTGGCACGGCTGCCTGTGGCGAGCACCGAGCCGAGCAAGAGCGGTTCGACCGGCCTGCCGGTTTCGCTTGATATCAGAGCGATCGATTTGCCGGAGATTGCGCTCGGCCAGCAACTTGCCGGCAGCGGCATTGCCGAACTTGCGGCCAAGGGATCGGCCAAGGTCGATGCGTCGCCGCTGGCGATCCAGACGGTGCTCAACGTTACCCGCCATGACGGCAAGCAAGGCAATGTCGACGCCAACATCCACTTCGCGCCGGATGAAAACAAGCTTGACCTCGATCTCAAGGCTTCCGAGCCGGCCGGCGGCATCATCGCCAACCTGCTCAAGCTACCCGGCGCGCCGCCGGTCAACATCGTCGTCTCGGGCACCGGGCCGCTGGCCAACTGGAGCGGCATCGGCACCTTCATGGTCGACGGTCAGATCGTTACCCAGCTCACCGGCCGGCACCAGCTGACCGACAAAGGCAACCGGATCGAGGCCAAGGGCGACGGTTCGTTCGAAGGGTTCCTGCCGGAACGGTTCAAGTCGCTGTTTGCCGGCAAGACCAGTTTCGACCTCGCCGGCACCGCGACCGCAGCCGGCGGCGTCGACATCGAGCGCGCTGCGATCGAGAGCGACGCAGTTCATGGGACCGCTGCCGGCATGGTCGACCCCAAGGGCGCCAGCGACCTTTCGGTCGAATTCGTGGCCAAAGCCAAGCCGGTCACGGTCAATGTCGGTACCCAAGCGCAGCCGATCATGGTGGCCATCAACAATGTGACCGCGCGCGCCTTCGGTGACGGCAAGGCGCCGATGATTGACGCCAGCGCTTCACTGGTCTCGGTGGTGGCGGGCGGCTCTCAGGTGAACAATCTGGATGCGAAGATCCATTCCGACGGTTTCGACTTCGAGAACCGCAGCGGCCCGGTCAGCGTGTCGCTGGCAGCGGCCGGGCTGAAGACCGACGTCGCGACGCTGGCGCCGCTGGTGACCGGCAAGCTGACGGCCTCTCTTGCCGGTTCGATCAGCAGGGACGAGATTTCGCTCGACGAAGGCACGCTGCGCAGCGATGCTCTCAATGCCGGGCTGACGGCCAAGGTGACGCTGGCCGATCTCGCCATGACGCTGAAGATGAATGCCGATGCTGTGTCGACGGCGCTGCCGCCGCAGATCAGTTCGCTGCTTGGCGAACGGGTCAAATTCTCGGCGACCGCGACGCGCGATCCGCAGGGCTCTTTCGCCGCCAACTCGATCGAACTCACTTCCGGTTCGCTGAGCGCCAGCGGCACCGCCAGCGCGCAAGGCAGCGATATCCAGGCCGACATCAAGGGCAAGCTCGGCGACGTCTCGGTGCTGTCTTCGCTGGTCGGCGTGCCGGTCGCCGGCGGGGTCGATTTCGCGCTGACGGCAAGCGGCGCGCGCAACGCACCGGATTTCTCGGTTTCGGCCGACAGTGCCAGCCTGACGGCCTCCGGCCGCACGGTCAAGGACATCAAGCTGACCGCATCGGGCAAGGCCGACATTGTGAGCCCGGCCGCAGATGTCTCGCTGACCGGCGCGGTCGACGAACAGCCGCTCGCCATCAAGGCGGCGCTGGTGACGAGCGACGGCAAGCGCTCCATCAAGGGGCTCAGCGTAGCGCTGGGCGACAACAAGGTGTCGGGCGACCTCGCGCTCGATGAAAAATTCCTGCCGCTGGGGACGCTGACGATCTCCGCCCCCGACATCGCGCCGCTGGCGTCGCTGGCCGGGCAGACGGTGGCCGGCGATATCGGCGGCACCGTGGTGTTCTCCAAAGACGGCGAGGCGCCCACCGTCACCATCAATGCAGCCAGCGTGTCGATCGCGCGCGGTGATGTGGCAGCCAAGGCAGTCACCGTCAGCGCACTGATCGCCAACTATCTCAACAGCCCTGCGATCTCCGGCACGATCAAGGCCGAGAGCGTGACCTCGGGAACGACCGTCGTCAGTGGCATCGGCGTCGACCTCAAGCGTGACGGCGACTGGACGAATTTCACCGGCGGCGCAACCATATCAGGCATTCCGGCGACAGCTGCCGGGCGGGCGAAGATTGCCGGCGGCGCGACCAGCGTCGAGATCGCGTCCGGCGAGGCGACGGTGCGCGGCATCAAGGTGGCGATCGCCGAGCCGTCGAGCCTGACCATTGCCGATGGCATAACCAACATTCAAAGGCTGGTAGTCGATCTCGGCGGCGGCTCGGTGACGCTGTCGGGCACGGCGGGCCAGACGCTCGATCTGGCGGCGACCTTCTCGGCGCTGCCGGCTGCGCTTGCCAATGGCTTTTCGCCCCGCCTCGATGCCGCGGGCACGCTCGACGGCACGGCGCAAATCACCGGGCCATCAGCAAATCCCGACATTCGCTTTAATGCAAAACTGACCGGCGCCGAGACCAGCCAGACCCGTCAGGCCGGGCTCGGACCGCTCGATGTCGATGCGGCCGGCAGCTATTCGACGGCCGGCGGCGTCGTGCTGGATCAGGCGACGCTGTCGGGCCAAAAAATCTCCGGCAAGGCAGCCGGCACCGTCAACCCGAACGGCGCCAGCGATTTCGCGCTCGATCTGACATCGTCCGGTCCGAGCCTGCCGTTGACGCTGGGCAGCGCGGAAAGCCCGATCAAGCTCGAATTGCAGGCGCTGTCGGTGAAGGCGGCCGGGCAGGCTGCGCAAGCCAAGCTCGACATCTCGGCGGTACTGCCTTCGGTGGCGACGGATGACGCCAAGGTCGAGGGCATTGCGCTTGCGCTGCATTCCGATGCATTTGATATGAAAAGCCGAACCGGTCCGATCTCGGGCACGGTGACGGCGGACAAGATCGGTCTGGACAATCCGACCATCGCGCCGCTGATCGCCGGCAAGATCACCGCCAAGATCGCCGGCACCCTGGCGGCGGACGCGATCACCATCGACAGCGGCTCGGTGCAGGCCGATGCGCTGGGCAGCGCCTTCAATGGCCGTGTCGGCTTTGCCGATGGAGCAATCGACCTCAACCTCAACGCCGACGTGCTGTCGGCGGCGTTGCCGGCGGCGGCGCGCAGCGTGCTGGCAGAGCGCACGCAGCTCAGCGCCACGCTGAAGCGGGATGGCAATGGCAATGTCAGCGCCAATCCGGTCAAGCTGGCGTCGGGCGCACTGACCGCGGACGGTCAGGCCAGTCTCGCCGACAACAAGCTCAGCGCAGATATCAAGGGTGCACTGGCCGACATCTCACTGTTGTCGAAAGATGCCAAAGGCGCGATCAGCTTCGCACTCAGCGCGCAGGGGCCTAGCCTGGCGCCGGACCTATCGCTGACAGTCAACAGCGACCGGCTGCTGGTGGCGGAACGCGAAATCACCGGGTTGAAGCTGACCGCCACCGGCAAGGCCGACGCCGCCAATCCGGCGGCCAATGTGCAACTGACCGGCAATGTCGCAGGGCAGGCGCTGCAAGGCAGCGCGGTGCTGGCGACGGCCGACGGCAAGAGCGCCATCAACGGCCTGCTGCTGTCGCTCGGCAACAACAAGATCTCCGGCGACCTTGCGCTCGACGAGGCTTTCGTGCCGGTCGGCACCATCGCGCTCGACCTGCCGGATATCGGGCCGCTGGCGGCGCTGGCGCTGGAAAAGGCCGAAGGCGACGTGCGCGGCACCATCGCCTTCTCAAAGACCGCGGATGGCCCGAACGTCGCCGTCAAGGCTGCGACCGCTTCGATTACGCGCGGCGACCTGCAGGCGAAGACGGTGTCGATCGATGCGCTGGTCGCCAACTATCTCGCCGCGCCGGTCATCTCGGGCAAAATTCGCGCCGACAGCGTCATTTCCGGCGGCACCGCCATCAGCGGCATCGATGTCGATTTGAAGCGCGACGGCGACTGGACCGGGTTTTCCGGCGGCGCCACCGTCAAGGGCATTCCGGCGAAGGCTGCGGGCAGGGTAAAGGTGGCTGGCGGCACCACCACCATCGAACTCGCTTCCGGCCAGGCCACGGTGCAGGGCATCAAGGCGGCCATCGCCCAGGCCTCGACCGTCAGCATCGCGAACGGCACCACGACGCTGGACAAGCTGGTGCTCAATCTCGGTGGCGGCACGGCGACGGTGACCGGCAAGGTCGGACAGGCACTCGACATCAGCGCCGCGCTGTCGAAGGTGCCGGCCTCACTCGCCAACAGTTTTTCGCCGGGCCTCCAGGCCGCCGGTTCGATTTCGGGAACAGTCAAGGTAACCGGCGCGCCGGGCAATCCGACTGTCGCCTTCGATATCGATGCTGGTGGGGTGCAGACCTCGCAGACGCGCAGCGCCGGTCTTGGCGGCATGAATATCTCTTCGTCGGGAACATTCGCCGGCAAGAAGCTCACCTTCAACGCCGACATCAGCGACGGCGCCGGGCTTGGCCTCAAGGGCGGCGGTATGGTGACGACGGCCGGCACACCAGCGCTGGTGCTCGACTTCAACGGCAAGGTGCCATTTTCCTTCCTGGCCGCCAAGCTTGCGGCGCAAGGCCTGTCGCTCAGCGGCACCGCCAACGTCAATATCCAGGTGCGCGGCCCGGCGGCGTCGCCGGTGATCGGCGGCACGGTCAGCACGTCGGGCGCCCGCCTGGTCGACGCGCGCTCCGGCCTTGCCGTCAATGACATTGCCGCCGACATTTCGATCGGCAACGGCGTTGCCCGGGTCAACCGGCTGACCGGCACGCTGTCGACACGCGGCAGCCTGTCGGCCTCCGGCACACTCGGCATCAATCCGGCGCAAGGTTTCCCAGCCGATTTGTCTATCAAGCTGGTTGACGGCCGCTATACCGACGGCAGGGTGGTGACAGCCAATCTCGGCGGCGACCTGACCATCAAGGGGCCGCTCACCTCGGCGCCGGTGATTTCGGGCACCGTCAACCTGGCCAAGACCGTCATCACCGTTCCCGATAAGCTGCCGGGCTCGCTGGCAGCGCTCGGTGTCAAGCACAAGAACGCGCCCGCCTCCGTACGGGCGCAGGATAAGGCCTTGCGACCGGCGGCGGCCAGCGGTGGTGGCGGCAGTGGGCTTGTCCTCGACGTCACGGTCAATGCGCCGAACCAGATCTTCATCCAGGGCAGGGGCGTCGATGCCGAGTTCGGCGGTTCGCTGAGGCTGACCGGCCCGGCGGCTTCGCCGCAGGCGGTCGGCACCTTCACCTTGCAGCGTGGGCGGCTGTCGATCCTCGGCAAGCGGCTGACCTTTACCGAAGGCACGGTCGGCTTTTCGGGGTCGCTGGTGCCCTACCTCAACTTGACCGCGACATCGACCACGACCAGCGCCACCGTCACCATCGTCGTCTCGGGCGAAGCGACCAATCCGAAATTCGACTTCTCATCGGTGCCGGCGCTGCCCGAGGACGAGGTGCTGGCGCAGCTGATTTTCGGCCGCTCTATGTCGAACCTGTCGCCGCTTCAGATCGCGCAGTTGGCCGAGGCCGCCGGCCAACTGGCCGGCGTCGGCGGCTCGACCTCGCTGCTCGAAAACCTGCGCAGTGCAATCGGCGTCGATGACCTGGATGTGACCACCGATGACCAGGGCGGCACCGCCGTGTCGGCGGGCAAGTACCTCAATGACCGCACCTATGTGACGATCCAGAAAGGCGACAGGCCAGGATCGGGCAAGGCGACGATCGACCTCAATGTCGGACGCGGCGTCAAGCTGCGCGGCGAGGCCAACGATGGCGGCGAGGCCAAGGGCGGCATATTCTACGAAAAGGAATATTGAGTTCCTGGCCCTTACCGCCGCCGGAACTGGCGCTGTCTCAACCCGCCCAAATGTATCAGTTACTCGCCTAAGCAGATTCCGGCGGAATCTGGGCGCGCTAGCACTTTTGCGCCAAGTCTGTCGTTATCACGCGAACCGCTCCCTTTTCAAAGTTGCACATTCCCTAACAGGTTCCGTAGCCATGCCGTCTTTGACATCACGGCAGGGATGCGGAATGTTAAAAGGCGGAAAGCCAACAATGGGAGTTAAGGTATGACAAATTACAAGAGTAATGGCGATCGCGTTCCCGATCACATCCTGGCCATGGCCGAAGAAGCCAAGGCAGGCAAAGTCGATCGCCGCGAGTTCCTCGCCATGGCCAGCGTGTTCGGCGCGTCGACTGCGATGGCCTACGGCATGCTCGGCGTAGCCGTGCCGACCCAAGCCAGGGCCGAAGAGGTGCAGGGCAAGAAGGGCGGCATCCTGAAAGTCGCGCAATGGGTCAAGGATCCCAAGGATCCACGCAAGGCCGACTGGTCGGAAATCGCCAATGCCGAGCGCCAGGCGCTTGAGCCGCTGGTCAAGTACACCAGCGAATACACGTTCCGCCCGTACCTTCTGGAGAGCTGGGAGGTCAACGACGACGCCACCGAGTACACGCTGCATGTTCGCAAGGGTGTGACCTGGTCGAATGGCGATGCCTTCACCGCCGATGACGTCATCTTCAATCTCAAGCGCTGGGCCGACAAGAAGGCCGAGGGCAATTCCATGCCTGGCCGTCTCGGCACGCTGGTCAAGGACGACAAGCTCGACGAAAGCGCCGTGACCAAGGTTGACGACCACACCGTCAAGCTGAAGCTCGGCAAGGCCGACATCGCGCTCATTCCGAACATGTGCGATTATCCCGGTCTCATCGTCCACAAGAGCTTCGACGAGAAGGGCGGCGACTTCAAAGCCTGCCCGATCGGTACCGGTCCGTTCGAGCTCGTCTCCTACGATGTCGGCCAGAAGGTGGTCTACAAGCGCCGCGAGGACAACAAGTGGTGGGACGGCGAGGTGTTCCTCGACGGCATCGAATTCGTCGACTACGGCACCGATCCGGCAGCCATGGTCAGTGCCTTCGAGGCCGGCGAAGTCCATACCAATTTCGAGACCTCGGCCGACTATGTGTCGATCCTCGACGGACTGGACCTGGTCAAGTCCGAAATCGTCACCGCCTCGACCATCGTGTGCCGCACCAACATCAACAACAAGCCTTACGGCGATCAGAAGGTGCGTAACGCGCTGCAGTTGGCGGTCGACAACAATGTCGTTCTGCAGCTTGGCTACGGAAATGCCGGCACGGTGGCTGAAAACCACCATGTCTGCCAAATCCACCCGGAATATTACGAGCTGCCCAAAGTCGCTCGCGATCCGGCCAAGGCCAAGGCGCTGATGGCGGAAGCCGGCCAGGCCGACTTCGAGCATGAGCTGATCACGGTCGACGAAGACTGGCACAAGAATACCGGCGACGCCATCGCCGCGCAGATGCGCGACGCCGGCCTCAAGGTAAAGCGCACGGTGCTGCCGGGCTCGACGTTCTGGAACGATTGGACCAAGTACCCGCTGTCGATGACCAACTGGAACATGCGGCCGCTCGGCGTCCAGGTTCTGGCGATCGGCTATCGCACCGGCGAGGCCTGGAACGAGTCGGCCTATTCCAACCCCGAATGGGATGCCAAGCTCAATGCAGCATTGGCCGTTGCCGATGCGGCCAAGCGCAAGGAGATGATGAAGGACATCGAGCAGATCCTGCAGGATTCCGGCATCATGATCCAGCCATACTGGCGCAAGCTCTACAGCCATTCGGTCAAGGCGGTGCAGAATTACAAGATGCATCCGACCTTCGAGCGCGACTACGGCAAGGTCTGGCTCGACCAGGCGTGATCGGAACGTCAGGGAAGGGGCGCTTCGCTCCTTCCCGTCACGCCTTGCATCGTCCAGAACCGGAAGCCGCCGCAGCAAAAAGTTGCGGACTCTCCTGAAAGACCGTTCAATAAAACTGGGTTGATTGCATCCGAGTGCCGATTTGACGGCCAACTCTGCCGGCAACGGCAAAGCTGGTTTTTCGAACTGGCTCCAACCCCAACCAGACCGGCAGGGGACCGCCATGCTTTCTTTCGTAATCCGGCGTCTCGGCACCATGGCATTGACGATGCTGTGCCTGACGATGATCGTCTTCTTCCTGATCAACCTCGAGCCGAATTTGAAGAAGCTGGCGATCAGCCAGACCGAAATGCACACATCGGCCGAACAGCTCGAAAGCTGGCTGGTCAACCATGGCTACCGGCAGAACTTCTTCGTGCGCTACGGGCAATGGCTGGGCGTCGTCCCGAAGCAACCGGTGACCGATCCGGCGACCGGCAAGCCGACGCAGCGTTTCTCCTTCTGCAACGATCCGCTGGAGCCGAAATTCTCCGGCATCCTGGAAGGTGATTTCGGCTGCTCGACCAAGTTCAAAACCTCCGTTGCGTCAAAGCTCTTCCCCGCACTCGCCGCCACGGGTATCCTGATGCTCTGCGTGCTGTTGGTGATGGTGCCAATTTCGCTGCTGATCGGCATCCTGGCCGGCATGCGCGAGGGCTCGCGAACGGACCGAACGCTGTCCGTCGCCTCGATCGCGTCGACGGCGACGCCCGAATATGTGTCCGGCGTCATCTTCACCGTCATCTTCGCCTCCTGGCTCGGCTGGCTGAACGGTTCGGCCGCCTCGGCAAGCCAGGGCATCACCTTCTACAATTTCACCCTGCCGGTGATGACGCTGGCGATCTACGGCATCGGCTACATCGCCCGCATGACACGCGCCTCGATGGTCGAGGTGATGACGCAGCAATATATCCGCACCGCCCGGCTGAAAGGGCTTTCCTTCGGCAGCGTCGTCGTCAAGCACGCGCTGCGCAATGCGCTGATCGCGCCCTTCACCGTCATCATGCTGCAATTTCCTTGGCTGCTTACCGGCGTCGTCATCGTCGAGGTGATGTTCCGCTACCAGGGCTTTGGCTACACGCTGGTCGAGGCCGCCGGCAACAACGACATCGATCTGCTGCTTGGCTGTTCACTGGTCTCGGTGTTCATCGTGCTGATCACGCAGCTCATCTCGGATGTCGGCTACGCGTTCCTCAATCCGCGTATCAGAGTTCAATAGGGGGCTGGGGCAGATGCAGGTCGAATATATCGGTGCCTTCAATGTCGTGCTCGGCGTGATTGGGCGTTTCTGGCCGGTCTGGTTAGGGCTTGCCCTGGTGATGGGGGTGAGCTTCACCTACAAGAAAAGGCTCGGCCTCTACGGCCAGTTGTTCGATAGCGGCGTCGGCATAGTCGGTGTCGGCATCTGCCTGTTCTGGCTGTTCACGGCAATCTTCGCGTCGACCGTCGCGCCCTTCGATCCGCTCGCCCAGGTCCCGATCATGAAGGATGCGCTGCCGGGCGCGCTCGAGCCGGTATCGAAACTCATCTACTATTTCGGCGGCGACAAGCTCGCCCGCGACGTCTTTTCGCGCATGGTCTATGGCAGCCAGATCGTGCTGATCATCGCGCCGGCGGCGACCGGTTTCGCGCTGATGGTCGGCATCACGCTCGGTCTGCCCGCCGGTTACTATGGCGGCCGGATCGACACCGTGCTGTCGTTCCTAGCCAATCTGGTGCTGGCCTTCCCGGTGATCCTGCTGTTTTACCTGCTGGTGACGCCGGGCATCATGGATACGCCGATCCCCTACGCCATGGCCGGGCTGTTCTTCCTGTTCCCGATCATCTTCTTTTCGGTGCTGTTCTGGACCCGCTACAAGAACCGGCCGGACCGCCTCTATATATTGCTCGGGCTGACGCTGATCATCGGCGGCTGGGTCTATGCCGGCCTGGTGTTCGACGCCGATCCGTTCAAGATCATCCACATCGATCCCAACCAGCTCAACATCTTCGTGGCGGTGGTGTTCGCCTCCAGCCCCGGCGTATTCCGCATCGTGCGCGGCCTGGTGATGGACATCAAGACGCGCGACTATGTGGCGGCGGCGCAGACGCGCGGTGAATCGCCCTGGTACATCATGCTGTGGGAGATCCTGCCCAATGCGCGCGGACCGCTGATCGTCGATGCCTGCCTGCGCATCGGCTACACCACGATCCTGCTCGGCACGCTCGGCTATTTCGGCCTCGGCCTGGCGCCGGAGAGCCCGGATTGGGGCACCGCGATCAAGGACGCCAGCCGCCTGCTGCGCTCCTTCATCCACCCGGCGCTGCCGCCGACGATCGCGCTGATGTCGTTCGTGCTGGGCTTGAACCTGCTTGCCGACTCGCTGCGCGAACAATCGATGAAAGACTGATCTGCGGGTTTCGGCCCGCGAGCATGAAAATAGGATTGGAGCGACCCATGAATGAGGCAGTTCGAAATCCCCCAAAGTCGACCAATGGGCCGATCATCGAGATCGAGAACCTGTCGATCTCCTTCTTCACCCGCAAGGGCGAGATCCCTGCCGTCATGGACTTTTCCTGCACGGTGATGCCGGGGGAAGCCATGGGCATCGTCGGCGAGTCCGGCTGCGGCAAGTCGACCGTGTCGCTCGGTATCATGCGCGACCTCTCCAACATCGGAAAGATCGTCGGCGGCAAGATCAAGTTCCAGGGCAAGGACATGGGCGAGCTGTCCGACGAGGAGTTGCGCTCCATCCGCGGCAACAAGATCGCCATGATCTACCAGGAGCCGATGGCGAGCCTCAATCCGGCGATGAAGGTCGGCCAGCAATTGATGGAAGTGCCGCTGATCCACGACAAGGTGTCGAAGGAAGAGGCTTACAAAAGGGCGCTCGAAATGGTGCGCTCGGTGAGATTGCCCGATCCCGAACGGATGATGCGTTCCTATCCGCACCAGCTGTCCGGCGGCCAGCAGCAGCGCATCGTCATTGCCATGGCGCTGCTGTCGAAACCGGCGCTGCTTCTGCTCGACGAGCCGACGACGGCGCTCGACGTGACGGTGGAGGCCGGCATCGTCGAACTGGTCAAGGGGCTGGGCGAGAAGTTCGGCACGTCGATGATCTTCGTGTCGCACAATCTCGGCCTCATCCTCGAGACCTGCGACCGCATCACGGTGATGTATTCGGGCGAAGCGGTCGAGACCGGCAAGATCAAGGACGTCTTCGACCGGATGCGCCATCCCTATACGCAAGGGCTGTTCCGCTCGATTCCGCTGCCGGGCGCCGACAAGAATTCGCGGCCGCTGATCTCTATCCCCGGCCAGTTGCCGCTGCCGCATGAGCGGCCCAAGGGCTGCAATTTCGGCCCGCGCTGCCACCATTTCGTCGAGGGCGTCTGCAATGCCGCCGAAATCCCGATGATCGAGGTCGCCGGTCACGAAGGGCATTTCTCGCGCTGCGTGCGCTTCAACGAGATCGACTGGGAAGCGCTGCCTCCCGGCGCCAAGAAGGTCAATGAGAAGGTCGTGCCCGGCGCGCCGGTGCTCAAGATCGAGGATTTGAGAAAATACTACAAGGTCGGCGGCAGCGAAGTGTTCGGCTCCAGCGAAGGCCGCGTGGTCAAGGCCAATGAGACGATCTCGTTCATGGCGCGCGAATCCGAGACCGTCGCCATCGTCGGCGAGTCCGGCTGCGGAAAGTCGACACTGGCCAAGGTCCTGCTGGGGCTGGAGACGGCAAGTGCCGGCACAGTGACGCTGGGCAACAAGGAGATCCAGTCGACCGGCATCGAGAAGCGCAGCGTCGAAACGGTGTCGTCGATCCAGATGGTGTTCCAGAACCCGTTCGATACACTCAATCCCAGCCACTCCGTCGGTTCGCAGATCATCCGCACGCTGGAAAAATTCAAAGTCGGCAACAATGTCGCCGAGCGGCGCAAGCGCATGCTGGAGCTGCTCGACCTGGTGAAGCTGCCGCGGGCCTTCGAGACGCGCAAGCCGCGTCAGCTCTCAGGCGGCCAGAAGCAGCGCATCGGCGTGGCGCGTGCCTTTGCCGGCGATGCCAAGGTGGTGGTGGCCGACGAGCCGGTGTCGGCACTCGACGTCTCGGTGCAGGCGGCGGTGACCGAGCTGCTGATGGACATCCAGCGCAAGAACAAGACGACGATGCTGTTCATCAGCCACGATCTGTCCGTCGTGCGCTACATCGCCGACCGCGTCGTCGTCATGTATCTCGGCTACATCGTCGAGCAGGGCACGACCGACCAGATCTTCGCGCCACCCTATCACCCCTACACAGAGGCGCTGCTGTCGGCTATCCCGATCGCCGACACCAGCGTGGTCAAACGGCACATCGTGCTCGAAGGCGATATCCCGTCGGCGATGAACCCGCCGAGCGGCTGCCCGTTCCAGACGCGCTGCGGCTACAAGAAACTGGTGCCGGACAATCTGTGCGAGACCAAGGTGCCGCCGGTGAAGCATCTCGGCGATGGCCATATGAGCCTGTGCTGGCTGTCGGACGATGTGCTGGCGACGATGGAGCCCGTGATCAAGTTCGACAGGGAACACGCAGCGCATGAGGGCGTGCCGGAAGACGCACCGGATGGGATCGGCCCCGGTTTCGCCGGCGAACCGCCGAAGCGCCCGCATGGCAAGAAGCCGAGCTGACCAGCCATAGAGGCAATGCCGCTCGTTGGCGCATTGCCGCAGCGTCGCCATAGCTCAAGGAACGACAGCTACGTTCGCTTGAATATTGCTGTCCATTGCATTATGTGATGCGTGATGTTTGATGCGCGATAGGGAGCATATTGTGAGAACCACACTTGCAATCGATGACGATGTCCTACTTGCGGCCAAGGCCATGGCGCGGCAGCAGGATCGCAGCGTTGGCGATGTCATTTCCGATCTGGCTCGCCGCTCACTGCGCAGGCCACCGACCGGCGGTGAACGCAACGGCATCCCCTTGCTTGCATCGCGGCCCGACGGCCCGATGGTCGATCTCGAAATGGTCAATGCGCTTCGCGACGAATTGGCGTGACCTTCCTGCTCGACGTCAATGTGTTGATTGCGTTGATCGATCCGGCTCACGTCGCGCATGAAGATGCCCATCGGTGGTTCCAATCCACCGGGCATTTATCATGGGCAACATGTCCCATTACCGAGAATGGCGTCATCAGGATTGTAAGCAACCCGAAATACCCCAATTCTCCGGGTTCGCCCGCCGTGGTGGCGCAGATTGTCGGCAAGCTGCATGCCCTTTCAGGACATCAGTTCTGGCCTGACGAGATCAGCCTTGTCGGTTCCAACGACATCGATGCAGCCAGGATCCTCACCCCGGCACAGGTAACGGATAGCTATCTGTTGGGACTCGCCAAGGCGCGTGACGGCCAATTGGCGACGTTTGACCGAAAGCTGTCGACGGCAGCGGTAAAGGGAGGGAGGTCGATCCTCCACCTGATCCCAAGCGAATGAATGGCTGAGTTCCGCTTCGATCGCAAACTGCGTGGCTGCAAGACCGCTTGGCAACGTCAGCTGCCGCATTGCTGCAGCTGTTCGGCATAGTCGCGGGCCATCTTTTCGGTCGCCCTGGCATAGCCCTGCACGCCGGCATCGCCACGGTTGCCGCGGCCGTAGGCGGTCCAGCCGAGATAGTAGGCGAGATAGAGATTGTAGGTGTCGTTGCGGGCGACGCCGAACGTGTCTGATGTCTTGGAATGATACCAGCCGACGAAATCGACGGCATCGGCAAACTTGGTCCGCCGCGCCGCCCAGCTGCCGGTTTCGCTCTGATATTGCGACCAGGTGCCGTCGAGCGCCTGCGAGAAACCGGTGGCCGACGAGACATGTTTCCACGGAATGAAGCCGAGCAGTTTGGTACGCGGCGGCCTGGCATTGCTCTTGAAACCGGATTCCTTGCGCACCGTCGCCATCAGCACGGGGACAGGGACGCCGTATTTCTGCGAGGCGCGCTCGGCGGCCGACTGCCAGTTGTCGAACCAGCCGTCGTTCTGGTCGAAGACGGCGCAGACATTGTTGATATGGTTGGGCGGCGTCGCGCAGGCCGGCAAAGCCAGCAGCACGCCAACCGCTACAATTTTACTCAAACTCGAACTACGCATTGGAAAACGAATAGGCCGAAATCATAAAGGGAATCTTGCGGTGTTTCTTAACGGCTTGCCGGCTTGGCTGCGCTCGGTGGGCCTGTATCATTATTCCGACCTTTCGCGTCGCCTTTATCTCCATCAGAATTCAAAAATGCCGCCTTGGATAAAATCACGCCCGCGAAGGGCGGATTTCTGACAGCGATATCCGGATGCCGGCGCTCTGATGCCAGGCATGAATGAACCAAGACGAAAGCGCGGCGCGGAGCGAACCAGCAACCGGGGGCCCGCCGCCATCCCGCAACTTCCACTGCGGCGGGTGACCAATCCCTATCCGCCGATGGCGATGCTCTCAGTCGACCAGGTCGAAGCGATCCACCAGGCGTCGATGCACATTCTGGAAAATTTCGGCATCGAGGTGATGTCTCAGCGGGCGCTGGCGCTGTTCGAGAAGGCGGGCGCAAAAGTCGACCATGCGACCGCGAATGTCCGCATCGACCGGGGCCTTGTCGCCGAGGCGCTGAAGACCACGCAGTCCAGCTATCGGCTGACGCCGCGCAACCCCGCCAACACCATTCATCTCGGCGGCAACACGATCAATTTCACCCTCGTCGCCGGGCCGCCCAATGTGCACGACATGGAGCGCGGCCGGCGCGCTGGAAACTTGCACGACTATGCCGATCTGACCCGGCTGGCGCAGCATTTCAACTGCATCCACATGCTCGGCAACCAGGTCTGCGCGCCGGTGGAACTGCCGGCCAACACCAGGCACATGGATACCTATTTCACCAACCTGACGCTGACCGACAAATCGTTCCATGTCTCGGCGATCGGACGAGGCCGGGCGCTGGACGGCATCGAGATGATGGCAATCGCGCGCGGGCTGACGCTGGACGAGATGCGCGATGATCCCGGCATTGCCACCATCATCTCGGTCAACTCGCCGCGGCGTTTCGACGAGATGATGGCCGAAGGGCTGATGACCATGGCTGAGTTCGGCCAGTCGGTGGCGGTGACGCCGTTCACGCTGATGGGCGCGATGAGCCCGGTGACGCTCGCCGGCGCCCTGGCGCAGCAGAATGCCGAGGCGCTGTTCGGCGTGGTGCTGACGCAACTGGTGCGCCCCGGCGCGCCGGTGATGTACGGCGCCTTCACCTCCAACGTCGACATGAAGTCGGGCGCGCCGGCCTTCGGAACGCCGGAGAACACCAAGGCCAACATCGCCTCGGGGCAATTGGCGCGGCGCTACAATCTGCCCTACCGCACGACACCGGGGTCGGCATCGAATGCGGCGGACGCGCAAGGCGCCTACGAGACGCTGATGGCGCTGTGGGGCGCTGTGCTCGGCCACGGCAACCTCGTCTATCATGCCGCCGGCTGGCAGGAGGGCGGGCTGACGGCATCGTTCGAAAAGCTCATCATTGATGTCGAGATGATCCAGCACATGATGGAGTTCTTGCGCCCGATCGTCGTCGACGAGGCGGAGCTTGCGGTCGAGGCGCTGGGCGCGGTGCCGACCGGCGGCCATTTCTTCGGCGAACCGCACACGCTGGAACGCTATGCCACCGCCTTCTACCAGCCGATACTGTCCAACTGGCAGAATTACGAGGCATGGCAGGAGGCCGGCGGCCTCGACACGACGGCGCGCGCGACCCGGCTGTGGAAGAAGGCGCTGGAAGACTATGTCGAGCCGGTGATGGATATCGCCGTGCGCGAGGCGCTGGAGGCGTATGTGGCCAGGCGCAAGGAAGCGATCGGGCAGGGCGAGCCGTGACTTTTTCAGCGTCGGCGCGCGGCGCTGCCTTTCTGATTCACCTTATCTCCTCAACTCATTGATAACAGAGCAAAACTCATGAAATCGCATGCAAAGGTCGTGGTCATTGGCGGTGGCGTCGTCGGGTGCTCCGTGCTGTTCCATCTGGCGCGTCATGGCTGGACCGATGTCGTGCTTTTGGAGCGCGACGAGCTGACCTCCGGCTCGACCTGGCATGCGGCCGGCGGCATGCACACGATCAATGGCGACCCCAACGTCGCCAAGCTGCAGAAATACACGATCTCGCTCTACAAGGAGATCGAGGAGCTGTCGGGACAGGCGACCGGCGTACATCTGACCGGCGGCGTGCTTCTGGCGGCAACCGAGGCGCGGCTCGACTGGCTGCGCGGCGTCGTCGCCAAGGGGCGTTACCTCGGCATCGACCTCGAGGAGATATCGGCCAATGAAGCGGCCGAGCTGATGCCGCTGCTCGACCCGAAACAATTCGTCGGCGCCGTCCGCAACAAGGAGGACGGCCATCTCGATCCCTCCGGCGTGACGCATGCCTATGCCAAGGCCGCGCGGAAACTGGGCGCCGAGGTCGAGCGCTTCACCAAGGTCGAGGACATTGTGCGCCGGCCCGACGGCATGTGGCGCGTCATCACCAACAAGGGCGAAGTGGTGGCCGAGCATGTCGTCAATGCCGGCGGGTTATGGGCGCGCGAGGTCGGCCGCATGGTCGGGCTGGAGCTGCCGGTGCTGGCAATGGAGCACATGTACCTGATCACCGAGGATATGCCCGAGGTGGCGGCGTGGAACGCCAAGACGGGGACCGAGATCATCCATGCCGTCGATTTCGATGGTGAGCTGTACCTGCGCCAGGAGCGCGGCGGCATGCTGATGGGCACGTACGAGAAGGCCAATAAGGTCTGGTCCGAATTCCAGACGCCGTGGAATTTCGGTCATGAATTGCTGGAGCCGGACATCGACCGCATCGCGCCGTCGCTCGAAGTCGGCTTCCGCCATTTCCCGGCCTTCGAGAGGACCGGCATCAAGCAGATCATCAACGGGCCCTTCACCTTCGCGCCGGACGGCAATCCGCTGGTTGGGCCGGTGCGTGGCCTTCCCGGCTTCTGGGTCGCCTGCGGCGTCATGGCGGGCTTTTCACAAGGCGGCGGCGTCGGCCTGGCGCTGTCCAACTGGATGATCGAGGGCGATCCCGGCGCCGACATCTGGGCGATGGATGTCGCGCGCTACGGCGACTGGGCGACGATGGCCTACACCAATGCCAAGGTGCGCGAGAACTATTCGCGCCGCTTCTCGATCCGTTTCCCCAATGAGGAGCTGCCCGCCGGGCGGCAGCTGAAGACGACGCCGATCTATGATCTGCTGTCGGCCAAGGGCGCGCAATGGGGCGTGTCCTATGGGCTGGAAGTGCCGCTCTGGTTTGCGCCCGAGGGTGTCAAGGACGAGTTCTCGTGGCGGCGGTCCAGCGATTTCACCCATGTCGCCAATGAGGTCGCGACTGTTCGTGAGAGCGTCGGCCTGGCGGAGATTTCGAACTTCGCCAAATACAAGGTGACGGGAGGAGGGGCGGCCGCTTGGCTCGACCGGGTCTTTGCCTGCAAGTTGCCCAAGCCAGGCCGCATGACGCTGGCGCCGATGCTGAAGGATGACGGCAAGCTCATCGGCGATTTCACGCTGGCCAATATCGGTGCCACCAATTCCAACGGGACCGAGTGGTTCATCGCCGGCTCCGGTATCGCCGAGCAGTATCATATGCGCTGGTTCGAGGCGCATTTACCTGCGGATAGCTCAGTGCGCATGGAGGCGCTGGGGCAGAAACTGACCGGTCTGGCGATCGCCGGACCCAAGGCGAGGGAGGTGCTGGCGAAGGTCAGCCGCGCGGATGTCGCCAACACCGCATTCCCCTTCATGGCGGTCGCGAAAATGGACATCGGCACGGCGCCATGCCTGGTCGGCCGCGTCAGCTACACCGGCGATCTCGGCTACGAGATCTGGGTGGCGCCGGAATATCAGCGCGCTGCCTTCCAGGCGTTGATGGCGGCAGGCGAGGAATTCGGCCTCGGCCTGTTCGGCTCGCGCGCGCTCAATGCGCTGCGGCTGGAGAAAAACTACGGCTCATGGGCGCGCGAATACCGGCCGATCTACGGGCCGCTGGAGGCCGGGCTCGACCGTTTCGTCGCCTATGGCAAGGATGCCGATTTCGTCGGCAAGGCCGGCGCTCTTGCCGAGCGCAAGCAGGGCGGCAAGCTCAGGCTGCGCACATTTATCCTCGATGCCGACGATGCCGATGTCATCGGCGACGAGCCGATCTGGTACGATGGCGCGGTGCGCGGCTGGGTGACGTCGGGCGGCTATGCGCATCACTCGAAGAAATCCGTCGCCATCGGCTATGTGCCGAAGGAGATCGCAGACAAGAGCGACGGCTTCGAAATCGAACTTTTGGGCAAGCGCCACGCGGCGCGCGTTCAGGCAGCGCCGCTCTTTGACGCGAACTTCGAGCGAATGCGCGCCTGAAGCGCTTCGGCTTCGCCGAGGCGCTTCAGATTCCTTTGTGCATGTCGTTATCCCAAAACCGCTGCGCACCTTTGGGCGACATGCATTGCGCGTCAGACGTTGCGGCGGTTGTCGAGCGCGAAGGCGCCGGCGCCGGCAAACACCAGATAGAGGAAGATGAAGCAGAAGGAGATTGCCGCGTCGCCGCTGTTGTTGACCGGGAAGAAGTCGCGCGGGTAGTGCGCCATGAAATAGGCGATGGCCATCTCGCCGGCCAGAAGGAACGCGACCGGGCGGGTCAACAGACCGAGCGCCAGCAGGATGCCACCGGCGAATTCCAGGATGCCTGCCGTCGCCGTCAGGCCGCTAAGAGCGTGAGGCTCGGCGCTGACCGGAAAATTGAACAGTTTCTGCGAGCCATGCTCGAGGAACTGCAGGGCCGTGATGATGCGCAGGACGCCGAGTGCCTGCGGCTGAAATCTGGCGAGACCGTCAAAAAGCTTCATCTAAACTCCATTTTTCCAACCATGTGGCCCGGCCATAAATCATCACCCGGCGCTGGACCATTCACTTCCCATGGCCTGTCATCAACAATCGGTGATTGCAATTATTTCCAGTCTGACTTCGAAATTTGCTCTCGTTATGGTTGCATACATCTCGTTAAGGTTGTATATTTGCGAGTAGACACTCCAAACCAGACGGGTTCCTTCGCCATGAAAAAAGTCGCCATCAGCCTGTTCGCAATCCTCGCAAGCACCAGTTTCGCCGTGGCCGCTGATGCTGGCTGCGATGCCTTCAAATGGCCGGTAACACGCGAGCAGGAACTGTTTCCGGCAGCGCCCGCCGCGCAGTCCGGTGCCTCTCTTGCTTTCGGCGAAGCCGCGGATATGGCGCTGGAGCCGGTCGATGCGGTCAGCTTCATGGTCTCACCGCAACGCGCGCCGGCAGCCGGCACGTTCGGCGCGACGGCAAACGTGGCCGTGCCAACGGAAGGAGAGCTCCAGATCAGCCTGTCCGATGAGGCCTGGGTCGACGTCATTCAGGATGGCCAGGCCGTGAAATCAGCCGGTTTCAGCGGCGTGAAGACCTGCCTCGGCGTCCGCAAGAGCCTGCGCTTCAAGCTGACGCCTGGCGCAGCCACGATCCAGCTCAGCGGCGCCAGGAAAGAGAACCTCAAGGTTGCGGTGCTGGCGCCAGAGTGACCGCGCCCCGACGCGCCTCTCATCGGGGCGGCGCGATGAGAGCAGTTCCGTGCAGGCGAGTACCGGAGGGGATCAGCGGCCCGGCGCGATCAGCGCGAAATAAGCGCCTTGCGGATCGGTGAACTGGGCAATCCATTGGCCGGTCGGCACCGGCATCGGACCCATGACGATCTTGCCGCCATTGTCGGTGACGCGTTTGGCGGCTGCGTCGATGGCATCGACATTGAAGTAGAACAGCCACACCGGCACCGGCAGCTGTTGTGGCTTGTTCATGATGCCGCCGCCGGATTCAGGGCCGGCCGAGAAGGTCTGATAGATGCCCATCTCGCCGATGTCCATGCTACCGGCATCGGTCCAGCCGAACTGGCTGGAGTAGAAATCGAAGGCCTTCTGGCGGTCGGACGCATAAAGCTCGTGCCAGCCGACATGGCCCGGCGTCGTTGCCGGAAGGACGGGCTGGTCGGGGCCATTGGGCTGCAGGAACATGAAGGCGGCGCCTTGCGGGTCGGCGACGACGGAGAAGCGGCCGACGCCGGGAATGTCGTCGGGTTCGCGGTGAACAGCCCCGCCGGCGGCTTTCAGTGCCTCGGTCGAGGCATCGGTATCGCTGGTGTGGATATAGCCGAACCAGGCCGGCTTCAGACCCGTCCTGGCTGCTTCCTCGGGCAGGGTCATCAGCCCGCCGACGCCACGCTCGGCGGAGTTCACCACGATATAGCGCGGCATGCCGGGCGCCTTGTCGAAGGGCTCGGCCCGCCAGCCGACCACGGTGGTGTAGAACGCTTGCGCCGCATCGAGGTCGCTGGTCATCAACTCGTACCAGAAGAAGGGCATTGGGGATCTCGGCATTCTCGGTCTCCTCACCTATGCATAGATCGTCGTCCGATCCATCAAAGGACGTTTTCAGCGACGCGAATCCGACAGCGAACCGGAGAAAATTCAACGGCTGCGTTGACACATCGTTCCGCACTTCGCCCCACCGACGCCTTGCACGTGCGGCGGTTTTCGACTTTCCTTGGGCAAACGAGGGGTAGTCGTTTCATGCGCCTTATGTCGCTCACGCCTGAGCTTGTGTCACTGTGTCATCGCGAAGAGGTCGATCCCGGACCCGACTGCAGTTGGACGCAGCTGAACGATGAGGATTTTCGCACGCTTGCCTTACGGCTCTCCGACGAAGCCGATGCGGGGCCGTTATGGGTGTTCGCCTATGGCTCGCTGATCTGGAAGCCGGCTTTCGAGTCCGTCGAACGCCAGCGCGCCACTGCGTTTGGCTGGCATCGCTCCTTCTGCCTCGACATGGTGCGCTGGCGCGGCAGCGTCGCGCAGCCGGGGCTGATGATGGCGCTCGAACGCGGCGGCCGATGCGACGGCGTCATCTACCGCCTGCCCGACGGCGACAAGCCGCAGCAGATCGAAAGATTGTTGCGGCGCGAGATCGACGACCATGAGAGTGTCAGCTCGGTCCGGTGGGTTCCCGTGCGCACGGAGCAGGGCCGGATACGGGCGCTCGGCTTCTGGGTCGGGGTGACGGGCAGGGGAACCTCGCTTGGGCAGCCGCTAGATCGGGTGGCGCGGGTGTTGGCGCGGGCCTGCGGCCATGTCGGCTCGGGTGCGGAATATCTCTACAACACCGTCAGCCACCTCGAGGAATTCGGCATCCGCGACCGCAATCTGTGGCGGCTGCAGCAACTGGTTGCCGACGAGATCAGGTCGATTCATGGCGGCGCTACGAGCACTGGCTTTTCGCCCGTGACATAGGCCATAACATGAGTGGTCCGATCATATTATCAGCTAGGCTTTTCAGTGGCTTGCGGCGAAAATTGACCAATTGATAAAAAAATAAAACGTGCTAGCCTTCCCCAAAACGAAAACATGGGGAACTGACGATGCCAGAAGGCCAGTTCAAGGACGGCATTGCCGGCGGCCGGCTTGCCGCCGACCAGTACGCCGAGAATTTTTCCGACCTGCATCCGCCGCTCGATCACCACGAAGCGCTGGTCGAATCCGACCGCTGCTATTTCTGCTACGATGCGCCGTGCATGAACGCGTGCCCGACCTCGATCGACATTCCGCTGTTCATCCGCCAAATATCGACCGGCAACCCGATCGGTTCGGCCAAGACGATTTTCGACCAGAACATATTGGGTGGCATGTGCGCCCGCGTCTGCCCGACCGAGACGCTTTGCGAAGAGGTCTGCGTGCGCGAGGTGGCGGAAGGCAAGCCGGTGCAGATCGGCCGCCTGCAGCGATATGCCACCGATGTCGCGATGGCCGAGCACAAGCAGTTTTATTCGCGCGCTGAATCGACCGGCAAGTCGGTCGCCGTGGTCGGCGCCGGTCCGGCCGGTCTAGCCGCGGCGCACCGGCTCGCCCGCCATGGCCACGAGGTGACCATACTGGAAGCCCGCCTGAAGGCCGGCGGCCTCAACGAATACGGCATCGCCGCCTACAAGAGCATCGACAATTTCGCCCAGGCCGAGGTCGACTATGTCACGGGGATCGGCGGCATCGATATCCAGAACGGCAGGGCGCTCGGCCGCGACTACCGGCTGTCGGACCTGATCCGGAATTACGATGCCGTCTTCCTCGGCATGGGGCTTGGCGGCGTCAATGCGCTGCGCGCCGATGGCGAGGAGGCCGGTGGCGTCGTCAATGCAGTCGAATTCATCGCCGAACTGCGCCAGGCCAGCGATCTCGCGAGCCTGCCGGTTGGCCGGCGCGTCGTCGTCATCGGCGGCGGCATGACGGCGATCGACGCCGCCGTGCAGTCGAAGCTGCTCGGCGCCGAGGAGGTGACGATCTGCTACCGGCGCGGCCAGGAACACATGAACGCTTCCGAGTTCGAGCAGGATCTGGCAGCCGCCAACGGCGTCACCATCCGCCACTGGCTGCAGCCGAAGCGGGTCATTGTCGAAGGTGGCAAAGTGTCGGGGATCGAGCTCGAATACACCGCGATGAACGGCGACAGTCTTGTCGGCACCGGCGAGCGGCTGACGCTGACCGCCGACCAGGTGTTCAAGGCAATCGGCCAGAGCTTTGTGCCGGCGGCACTTAACGGCAGCGGTGCTGCGATCGAACTCGAGGCCGGCCGCATCAAGGTCGATGCGGAAGGGCGCACCTCGCTCGCCAATGTCTGGGCGGGCGGCGACTGCATTTTTGGCGGTGACGATTTGACGGTTTCGGCCGTGGCGCAAGGCCGCGATGCGGCGGAGAGCATCAACCGGAGTCTGACACAGGGATAGAGATCATGGCCTCAGTGGAATCGGGCATCGCCCGTCACTACGACGTCTCGGATCTTGAGCAGCACATTCTTGCCGTGCTCGCCGATACCGGCGTGGAAATTGCCCATCTACGCGCTGGCGATCTCGAAGCGGTCGACGAGTTCCACATTGGCGGTATCGCCGCCACCAGGGAACTCATCGGCCAGATGGGTTTGAAGCCGGGGGCCAGGCTGCTCGACATTGGTTCCGGCGTGGGTGGTCCAGCCCGCTTCGCCGCCAACAATGCCGGCGCCGATGTCACCGGCATTGATCTGACGCAAAGCTATGTCGACATTGCGACCAGCCTTTCGAAGCGGGTGGGAATGGCCGACAAAGTCCGGTTCGTGCAGGGCAGCGCGCTGGACATGCCGTTCAGCAACAAAAGCTTTGATACGGCCATGATCCTGCATGTCGGCATGAATCTTCCCGACAAGAAAAAGCTGATGAGCGAGGCGGCGCGTGTGCTCAAGCCGGGCGGCGTCTTTGCCGTCTACGATGTGATGCGGCTCAAGGCAGGTGCGCTGACCTATCCGCTGCCATGGGCATCCGACGAGAGCATGTCCTTCGTTGCCACGCCCGACGACTATCGTTCGGCTGCCGCCGCCGCGGGGTTCTCTGTAACCGCCGAGCGCCCTCGTGGCGCCTTCGCCATCGAATTTTTCGACACGATACGGGCGCGCATGGCTGCGGCGCAGGCGGAAGGAAAAAAGCCGCCGCCTGGCGTTAATCTTATCATGGGCGAGAACGCCGGCACCAAGATCGGCAATCTCACCCCCGCGCTTAAAGGCGGCATTCTCGCACCCGTGGAAATGCTCCTTCGTCTCGGTTGAAAGGGACCTGTCATGGCAGACATCCGCAACAATTTCGTCGGCATCAAATCGCCCAATCCGTTCTGGCTGGCTTCGGCGCCGCCGACCGACAAGGCCTACAATGTCATCCGCGCCTTCAAGGCGGGCTGGGGCGGCGTCGTGTGGAAGACGCTGGGAGAAGAAGGTCCGCCGGTGGTCAACGTCAACGGCCCGCGTTATGGCGCGATCTGGGGGGCGGACCGGCGCCTGCTCGGCCTCAACAATATCGAGCTGATCACCGACCGCGATTTGCAGGTCAATCTGCGCGAGATCAAGCAGGTCAAGAAGGATTGGCCCGACCGCGCCATCGTCGTCTCACTGATGGTGCCATGCGTCGAGGAAAGCTGGAAGGCGATCCTGCCGGTGGTCGAGGAGACCGAAGCCGACGGCATCGAGCTCAATTTCGGCTGCCCGCACGGCATGTCGGAACGCGGCATGGGCGCTGCTGTCGGCCAGGTGCCGGAATATATCGAAATGGTGGTGCGCTGGTGCAAGGCCAACACCCGCATGCCTGTCATCACCAAGCTGACGCCGAATATCACCGATGTGCGCAAGCCGGCGCGCGCCGCACTCTCCGGCGGAACCGACGCGGTGTCGCTGATCAACACCATCAACTCGATCACCGGCGTCGACCTCGATAGCTTCGCCCCGCAGCCGACCATCGACGGCAAGGGCTCGCATGGCGGCTATTGCGGCCCGGCGGTGAAGCCGATCGCCATGAACATGGTGGCCGAGATCGCCCGCGATCCGGAAACGCGCGGCCTGCCGATCTCCGGCATTGGCGGCATCACCACCTGGCGCGATGCGGCTGAATTCATGGCGCTCGGCGCCGGCAATGTGCAGGTGTGCACGGCGGCGATGACATACGGCTTCAAGATCGTGCAGGAGATGATCGCCGGTCTCGAAAACTGGATGGACGAGAAAGGCCACGCCTCGCTCAACGACATTGTCGGCCGCGCCACGCCCAACGTCACCGACTGGCAGTATCTCAACCTCAATTACATCGCCAAGGCGCATATCGACCAGGACGCCTGCATCAAATGCGGCCGCTGCCACATCGCCTGCGAGGACACTTCGCACCAGGCGATCACCAACATGGTCGACGGCGTCAGGCATTTCGAGGTGATCGAGGCCGAATGCGTCGGCTGCAATCTGTGCGTCAATGTCTGCCCGGTCGAGAACTGCATCACCATGGAGCCGCTGGCCGCCGGCGTGATGGACCAGCGCACCGGCAAGCCGGTGTCGCCGGTCTATGCCAATTGGACGACACACCCGAACAACCCGATGGCCAAGGTGGCTGCGGAGTAGGGAACGGGTCGAAGAAAAAAGCGGCGCTTTCGAGCGCCGTTTTTCATTTTCCTATTGCAGATAAAATCTATCTGGGATAAAAGATATCCATGAATAGGAGCGCAACATCGTGAAGCTGGGCGAGGGTGTAGAAGCGGCCATCCATTGCGCGGCCACACTGGCCAGCGTGGAGGGCAACAGCACGATGCCGGGTGCTGCTTTGGCAGAGTCCTTCGGCCTGTCGCCGAGCTATCTGCTGAAACATCTGAACCAGCTGACTGCTGCGCGCATCCTGGAATCGGTACCGGGACCGGCGGGCGGCTACCGGCTGGCTCGTCCGGCCGAGCGCATCACGCTGCTCGATATCGTGCTTGCGGTCGAAGGCCGTGAGCCGGCCTTCCGCTGCGGCGAGATCCGCCAGCGCGGTCCGGTCAAGATCGATGCTTCGGCCTATGTGAAGCCGTGCGGCATCAATGCCGCGATGCTGAAGGCCGAGCGCGCCTATCGCGCGGCCCTCGCGGAAACCCGGTTGTCCGACATCGTGGCTGATTACAAGGCCGAAGGCGATCCGCGATCGTTTGCCGCCAGCTGTGCCTTTGTCGCGCGCCATCAGCGGCCGCAGAAACCCGCTTCGACCAAACAGATTTAATCCCCGCCAAACAGATGTGAAAGGAAAGACGATGAAACAGAGACTGCAATTCTTCGCCAAGGCGCCTGAGATCATGAAAGCCGTGTCGGCGCTCAACAAGGCGGTCGACGAATGCGGGCTTGAAGTGAGCCTGCTGCATTTGATCAAGCTCCGCGCCTCGCAGATCAATGGCTGCTCCTACTGCGTCGAGATGCACAGCCGCGAGGCGAGGCGCGATGGCGAAACCGAGACACGGCTCTATCTGGTTTCGGCCTGGAAGGAATCGCCGCTGTTTTCCGAGCGCGAACGCGCGGCGCTTGCCTGGACCGAGGCAACGACCCTGATCGCCAACAATGTCGTTTCGGACGAACTCTATGCCCGCACGCTAGAGCACTTCTCGGAAGAGGAACTGGTCAAGCTGTCGGTCGCGATCGGCATGATCAACACCTGGAACCGGCTCTGCATCCCGTTCCACGCCATTCACCCGATGCCGGCTGCCAAAGCAGCCTGACCGTCCGTTAGTCATGGAGCGCCGTGGAAAGGGCGGCGCTCCACCTGTTTCATGCTTAAGTACGGGGAAGATTTCATGCCTGTCGATTTGCCTTCGACCCTGTTGTTTCTCGGCCGCCTGTTGCTTGGCGGCGCCTTCGTTGACGCGGGACTGCGCAATGTTCAAAACGAGGCGTTCCTGACCGGGCTGATGGCCGCGCGCGGCGTGCCGCAGGCGAGATTGGCGTTGTGGGCCGGCATCGTCCTGCAGACCATTGCCGGCGCGCTGGTGATGGCCGGCCTGTGGACCGCGATCGCCAGTGCTGTGCTGGTGCTGTTTCTCATTGTCGCGACGCCGATGTTCCACAATTTCTGGGACCATCAGGGCCCGGACCGGGCCTCGCGCATCAACGGCTTCGTCGGCAACGTCGCCCTGGCCGGAGGCTTTCTCACGCTGATCGCACAGTCGCTGTAAGGTCACGCCGCGAAGCGCAAACCGCCATCGCAGGTCAGCACCTGGCCGGTCATGAAGCCGTTGGAGACGAGAAAGGCGATTGCGCCGGCGACGTCTTCGGCGCGGCCGATCCTGCCCACCGGGGTTTTGCCGGCATATTCGCTGAACACCGCCTGCCGCTGGTCTTCGGCCAGGAAATCCCACCATGGCGTGTCGATGACGCCGGGGGCAACGACATTGACGCGCAGCGGCTTCAGTTCGACCGCCAGGATCGGCACCACCGTCAACAGCATGCCGTTGACGGCGGCAATGCCAGCCACGCCGGGCGCCGACAATTGTGCCGACACCGCCGAGATGAAAGTGACCGATCCCGATCTGTTGAGCGTCGGCAAGGCAGCCTGCAAACAGGACAGCTGCGGCCTGACTTTCTCGTCGACGCCGCCGGCGATGTCTGAGAGATCGAGGGTTTCGAACGGCCCAAGTCCCTTGCCGCCGCTGGCAGCCAGCACGAGGTGATCGAACTGTCCGAGTTCCCCAAAGAAATGGCGGACTTCGTCCGGCTTCGAAGCATCGAAGGCAGCTTTTTCGGCGGCGCCGCCGAGGCTCTTCCAGGCGCGGGTGAGCTTGTCCTGGCTTCGTCCGGTGATGGTCACCTTCATGCCTGGGCCTAGCAGTTTTCGCGCCGTCGCCAGGCCGATGCCGGATGAGCCGCCGATGACGACCGTGTGTTCGATCTTGCCGGTCATGAATGCTGTTCCTTCGATTTTGCGGAGGCTTGGCCGACGAGGTCGAGGCTCAGGGTTCGCAATTGCTGTCTGGCCTTGGCGTCATAGGCTTGTGCGTCGGCGCGGGCCTCCCTTTGGCCGTCGGAATAGAGGCCGCTGCGGCCCTCCAGCGCGGGCGATGTCGCGAGGTTGAGAATGGCATCGGCGCCGGTTTCGACCGAGCTCCATGGCGTCACGCCGGCCTGGCGGACCATGGTGGTGTTCATGTAGCTCGCCGGATGCAGAGCGTTGACGGTGACGCCGCTGCCTTTCAACTCTCCAGGATCTGCGCCAGCTTGCTCTGGCAATAGGCGCGCACGCCGTCATAGGAACGTGTCAGCATGACGTCGCCGAAATCGATCGCCTGCTGGCCGGCCGAAGCGACGTTGATGATTCGCGCCGGCGAACTCGCCTTGAGCAGCGGCAGCAGTTCCGAGGTCAGCAGGAAACCGGCGAGATAGTTGACCGCAAAGCGCAGTTCGAAGCCGTCGGCGCTGAGCTGTCGCTTGGCGCCGGCCGTGCCGATGCCGGCATTGTTAATGAGGATGTCAAGCCGGTCGGTTTTTGCGCGTACGGCCTCGGCAAGGCGGCGGACCTCGGCTAGCGAGGCGAGGTCCGCGGCGAGGAACTCGGCTTTGCCGCCGGCGGATTCGATTTCTGCGACGGCTGCCTTGCCGCGAGCCGCGTCACGGCCATGCACCAGCACGCGCGCGCCGCCGGCGCCCAGCCTTTGCGCGACGACACGGCCGACGCCATCGGTCGAACCGGTGATGAGGATTGTCTTGTCTTTCAGATCCATATTCAGAGCCTCCATCTCTCTGGATGGAAGATGGGGCGCCTGACGCAGCCCAAACAGTTCAAACTTTATCCTGGTATCAATACTGCTATAATAGCTCTCATGGATGCTCCCACGCACTCCGCTGAAGACAGCCGCCGGCGCGAGCTTGGCGCCTTCCTGCGCTCGCGCCGCGAAAGATTGACGCCGTCCGCCACCGGCATCGCGACCGGCCTGCGGAGACGCACGCCAGGCTTGCGTCGCGAGGAAGTGGCGATGATCGCCGGCGTCGGCACCACCTGGTACACATGGCTGGAGCAGGGGCGCGAGGTCAGACCCTCGGTGGAGGTGCTAGCGGCGCTCAGCGAAGCGCTGCGCCTCGACCCCGTTGAAAGGCGGCATCTGTTCATCCTGGCAGGCCGCCAGCAACCGGAGAACCGCGTGGCTGCGCCGGAAAAGGTCGATGGCCCGCTGATGCATATGCTGGAGAGCCTGGTGCTGCAGCCGGCCTATGTCGTCGGGCGGCGCTGGGATGTGCTGGCCTGGAATCCGGCGGCGGTAGCGGTGTTCGGTGATTATGGCCTGCTAGAGGGCGACGCCCGCAACATCGTCCACATGGTGTTCACCAATCCGCATCACCGGCGCCTGCTGGTTGACTGGGAGCAATTGGCGCGCACCGTGCTGG
The DNA here is from genome assembly GCF_040319795.1 of Mesorhizobium sp. M0862. Taxonomy (NCBI): domain Bacteria; kingdom Pseudomonadati; phylum Pseudomonadota; class Alphaproteobacteria; order Hyphomicrobiales; family Phyllobacteriaceae; genus Mesorhizobium; species Mesorhizobium sp. M0862. The sequence continues at coordinate 101,895 of NZ_JAMYOJ010000018.1, read as the reverse complement.
CCTCGTTTCGGGCGGAAAGCGCCCGCTATGTGGGCGATGCGGATTTCGAGCGGCTGATCGTGCTTATGACGCGCTCAAGTCCGGAGTTTCGCGACTGGTGGCCGCAACGCGACGTGGCACGCCGATTGTCGGGGGTGAAACATGTCCGACATCCGAGAGCCGGCGCCATGACGTTCGAGCATATGAGCCTGTCGATCGACGACGGCTCGGACATGAAGCTGATCGTCTACACGCCGCTGGCCGAACAGAATTCGATTGAGAAGCTGCAGAATTTGCTTGAGGCGATGCCGGCGGAGCGCCGCAGCGCCTGACGCCCAAGGTCAGCCCTTCGGCTTCAGCCCATCAATGAACAACTGCTCCAGAAACCGCGCCGCATCCTCGAAGCGGCCGTCGCTGCCGCGGTCGGGCCCGAGCACCGCGCGGACCTGGACATCGAAATCGGCATAGTGCTGCGTCGTCGCCCAGATCGAAAAGATCAGGTGCCAGGGATCGGTGCGGGCGATTTTTCCTGCGCGCATCCAGCCCTTGATGACGTTGGCCTTCTCGTCGACCAGCGTTTTCAGCTCACCCGCCAGCAGCGGCATGATGCGCGGCGCGCCTTGCAGGATCTCGTTGGCGAACAGCCGGCTCTCCCTGGGAAAATCACGCGCCATTTCGAGCTTGCGCCGGATGTAGCTCCTGAGCTCGGTCAGGGGGTCGCCGATGTCGTCGAGTTCACGTAGCGGCGCCAGCCACGTCGCCAGCAGCCGCTCCATCAGCGTTTCGTGGATGTCTTCCTTGCGGCGGAAATAATAGAGCAGGTTCGGCTTCGACATCCCCGCGGCCTCGGCGATCTGGTCGATGGTCGAGCCGCGAAAGCCGTTGGTGGAGAAGACTTCGAGCGCTGCTTCCAGGATCAGTTCACGCTTTTCCTGCTGGATGCGGGTGCGGCGAGGGGCTGAGCCTTCCATGGCGCCGCTCACCCCTGCAAGCCTTGGCCGCAGGGTTCATCTGGACCAATTCTCTGGACCAGTTTTTCTCTTACCCGTGGAGCGCACTTCGCAGGCCGCATTTCCGCTAGTAATCCCTTGACCGCCGACAGGGCGGTGCTAACGTTTGTCCAATCGGTCAAAAATTTGCGTAGCATGAAAACGCAGCAAAGACCAAGCTTTGGAAAGACCAAGCGTTAGCCGCACCGAAACAGGTTACAAGGGGAAGTCTTGGTCATGTCCAACCGGCTGAAAGTCACGCCGAACGATCTCAGCGCATTCTGGATGCCGTTCACGGCAAACCGGCAGTTCAAACAGGCGCCGCGCATGTTCGTGTCCGCCAAGGACATGCACTACACCACCAGCGACGGCCGCAAGGTGCTCGATGGCACCGCCGGCCTCTGGTGCGTCAATGCCGGCCATTGCCGTCCCAAGATCACCGAGGCGATCCAGCACCAGGCGGCCGAACTCGACTATGCGCCGGCCTTCCAGATGGGCCACCCCATCGTGTTCGAGCTGGCCAACCGCCTGGTCGATCTCGCGCCCAAGGGCATGGACCATGTCTTCTTTACCAATTCCGGTTCGGAATCGGTCGAAACGGCGCTGAAGATGGCGATCGCCTATCACCGTGTGAAGGGCGAGGGCGCGCGCACCCGCCTGATCGGCCGCGAACGCGGCTATCACGGCGTCAATTTCGGCGGTATCTCGGTCGGCGGCATCGTCACCAACCGCAAGATGTTCGGCACGCTGCTCGGCGGCGTCGACCACATGCCGCACACGCATCTGCCGGAAAAGAACGCCTTCTCCAAGGGCGTGCCGGAATATGGCGCGGAACTCGCCAACGAGCTGGAGCGCATCGTTGCCCTGCATGACGCCTCGACCATCGCCGCCGTCATCGTCGAACCGGTCGCCGGCTCCACCGGCGTCATCCTGCCGCCGAAGGGCTATCTGCAGAAACTGCGCGAAATCTGCACCAAGCACGGCATCCTCTTGATCTTCGACGAGGTTATCACCGGTTTCGGCCGTCTCGGCGCGCCGTTCGCAGCGGATTATTTCGGCGTCACGCCCGACATCATGACCACCGCCAAGGGCGTCTCCAACGGCGTCATCCCGATGGGCGCGGTGTTCGTGAAGAAGGAAATCCACGACGCCTTCATGACCGGCCCCGAGCACATGATCGAGTTCTTCCACGGCTACACCTATTCGGGCAATCCGATTGCGTGCGCCGCGGCACTCGGCACGCTCGACACCTACAAGGAAGAGGGCCTGCTGACCCGCGGCGAGGAACTGGCGCCCTACTGGGAAGATGCGCTGCATTCGCTGAAGGACGAGCCGCATGTCATCGACATCAGGAATATCGGCCTGATCGGCGCGATCGAACTGGCGCCGATCGCCGGCAGCCCGACCAAGCGGGCCTTCTCGGCCTTCGTCAAGGCGTTCGAGCGCGGCGCGCTGATCCGCACCACCGGCGACATCATCGCGCTGTCGCCGCCACTGATCATCACCAAGGGCCAGATCAACGAATTGATCGACCATGTCAGAGAAGTGCTGAGGGCGATCGACTAATCTATCCAGCCAGTCGGGCGGCGGCGGGAACCGCCGCCCGGTTGGTTATATGAAATGAGAGGACTTTGAATGGCCGCCCCAGGCGAGAATCTGCGAATCAATTCAGACCGTTTGTGGGATTCCATCATGGAGATGGCGAAGATCGGCCCCGGTATTGCCGGCGGCAACAATCGCCAGACCGTGACCGACGAGGACGGCGAGGGACGGCATCTGTTCAAGCGCTGGTGCGAGGCGGCCGGGCTCGAAATGGGGCTCGACGAAATGGGCACCATGTTTGCCCGCCGGGAAGGCGCTGATCCCAGCCTGCCGCCGGTTTATGTCGGCAGCCACCTCGACACGCAGCCGACCGGCGGCAAATATGACGGCGTGCTCGGCGTGCTCGGCGGGCTGGAGATTATTCGCTCGCTTAACGATCTCGGCATCCAGACCAGGCATCCGATCGTCGTTACCAACTGGACCAATGAGGAAGGCTCGCGCTTTGCCCCGGCGATGATGGCGTCCGGCGTGTTCGCCGGTGTGCTCGATCAGGCGGACGTGTATCAGCACACTGATAAACAGGGCAGGAAATTTGGCGAGGAACTGGAGCGCATCGGCTGGAAAGGCACCGAGAAAGTCGGTGATCGCAAGATCCACGCCTTCTTCGAACTGCATATTGAGCAGGGGCCGATCCTCGAGGACGAAGGCATCGACATTGGCGTCGTCACCCACGGCCAGGGCCTGAAATGGCTGCAGGTAACGCTGACCGGCAAGGAGGCGCATACCGGCTCGACCCCGATGCCCAAGCGCCGTAATGCCGGGCTCGGCATGGCTCGGGTCATCGAACTGGTGCACGAGATCGCCATGGACTACCAGCCCGACGCCGTCGGCGCGGTCGGCCACATGGAAGTGTTTCCGAACTCGCGCAACATCATCGCCGGGCGCACCGTCTTCACCATCGACATCCGCTCGCCCGAGAAGGAAGTGCTGGACGCGATGGATGGGCGCATACGCGAAGGCATCGACACGATCTGTGAGGCGCTCGACATCCAGTACAAGGTCGAGCAGGTCGGCGCTTTCGATCCGGTCACCTTCGATGCCGGCTGCGTCAAGGCGATCCGCGACGCCGCCGATCGGCTCGGCTATTCCCACCGCAACATCGTCTCCGGCGCCGGCCACGACGCCTGCTGGATCAACCGCGTCGCGCCGACCGCCATGGTGATGTGCCCCTGCGTTGACGGGTTGTCACACAACGAGGCCGAGGAAATCACCAAGGAATGGGCCGGCGCCGGCGCCGACGTGCTGTTTCATGCGGTGGTGGAGACGGCGGGGATCGTGGCGTGAACTAAGATCTGTATTCAAAACGACGCTCACAAGAAGCGCGAAGAGAACAAGGGAACACGACAATGACCAAAGTCATCCGAAACGGCACCATCGTCACCGCCGACCGCACCTGGAAGGCCGATGTGCTGATGCAGCACGGCAAGATCGTCGCCATCGGCTCGAACCTGCATGGCGACCATGAGTTCGACGCCAGCGGCTGTTACGTCATGCCGGGCGGCATCGATCCGCACACCCATCTCGAAATGCCGTTCATGGGCACCTATTCGGCCGACGATTTCGAGTCCGGGACGCGTGCGGCCCTTTCCGGTGGCACCACGATGGTGGTCGATTTCTGCCTGCCGGCGCCGCAGCAATCGCTGCTGGAAGCGTTGCAGATGTGGGACAACAAGACCTCGAAGGCTGCCTGCGACTACTCCTTCCACATGGCGATCACCTGGTGGGGCAAGCAGGTGTTCGACGAGATGGCCACCGTCGTCGACAGAGGCATTACCTCGTTCAAGCATTTCATGGCCTACAAGGGCGCGCTGATGGTGGACGACGACGAGATGTACGCGTCGTTCCAGCGCTGCGCCGATCTCGGCGCGCTGCCGCTCGTTCATGCCGAGAATGGCGACGTGGTTGCGGCGCTGTCGCAAAAGCTGCTCGCTGCCGGCAATAATGGTCCCGAGGGACACGCCTATTCGCGGCCGCCGGAAGTGGAAGGCGAGGCGACCAACCGCGCCATCATGATCGCCGACATGGCCGGCGTGCCGCTCTATGTCGTGCATGTGTCCTGCGAGCAGAGCCACGAAGCCATCCGCCGCGCCCGCCAGAAGGGCATGCGGGTTTTCGGCGAGCCGCTGATCCAGCATCTGACGCTGGATGAAAGCGAGTATTTCGATAAGGATTGGGACCATGCGGCGCGCCGCGTCATGAGCCCGCCCTTCCGCAACAAGCTGCACCAGGATTCGCTGTGGGCCGGCCTGCAGGCGGGATCGCTGCAGGTGGTGGCGACCGACCACTGCGCCTTCACCACCAAGCAGAAGCGCAATGGCGTCGGCGATTTCACCAAGATCCCGAACGGCACCGGCGGGCTTGAAGACCGCTTGCCCGTGCTGTGGACGACGGGCGTCAACACCGGGCGGCTGACGATGAACGAGTTCGTCGCGGTGACTTCGACCAACATCGCCAAGATCCTCAACATGTATCCTAGGAAAGGCGCCATCGTCGAAGGCGCGGACGCCGACATCGTGGTGTGGGACCCCAGCGCCAAGAAGACCATCACCTCGAAGAAGCAGCAATCGGTGATCGACTACAACGTCTTCGAAGGTTTTGAGGTGACCGGCCTGCCGCGCTTCGTCTTTTCGCGCGGCGAATTGTCGGTCGAGGAAGCGGAGGTCAAGGCCAAGCCCGGCCATGGCGAATTCGTCGCCCGCGAGCCGAACGCGGCGGTCAACCGGGCTCTGTCGACCTGGAAGGACATTACCGCGCCGCGCAAGGTGGAACGCACCGGCATTCCGGCGACAGGCGTTTGACGTTGCGGAGCCCGGGGGCGCTCATTTCACTGGTCGTGGCGATGGTGGTCGCTGGTCCGGCAACAGGGGCCGAGAGGCTGGCCGGCTCCTGGGGCAACGATGCAGGCTGTGTCTTTGCAAAGGCCGGTTTTCAGGGCCGGGACGATTATATCGTGCTGACCGCCGAAGGCATCGAGACCTATGGCAGCGGCTGCCGGTTCGCGCAGCAATTGACGTGGGCGCCGGGCACGCAATCGCTTGATGCGACCTGTTCCGCCGAAGGCGAGGCGGGGACGACGGCTGAAACCGTTGTGGTCACCAACAAGGGCGAGGGTGGGTTCTTCGTGACCATTCCCGGTCTTGAAGAAATGGGGCCGTTGCAACCGTGTTCGTGACGTTGGAGCTGGGGGAATGAGCGCGCGCGGTTTGGGGCCGTCTGTTGCGATGATAGTCGTTCTAGCTGCGGGTCAGGCCCTTGCGGCAGGCATCGACCTGACGAAACCCTATGGGGACAAATATGGCTGCATCAACCGCAACGGCCAGGAAGTCGCCGCCGATCGGATGCTGCTTTTGACGGACGAGGCATTGGTCACCGCCGCCAGCGCCTGCACCTTCACGGACAAGCAGGCGCAGGCTGATGGGTCGCTGGTGGTGACGGCAACATGCGAGGCGGAAGGCGAAGAAGGACAGGAGCCGACCAAATTCACCATCAAGCGCAGCGCCAAGAACGCCAAGAAGCTGACGGTCGCCGACGACGACGGCAATGTCATGGGCGAAGTGGCGCGGTGCAAATGACGGCAGTCCCGTCAGCGTCAGGCCACCAGCGCATCCAGTTCCGGCAACAGGACGACGCTTTCCTGTTCATTGGGATCGGTGCGGGCGATGACGGCCGAGGACGGGGCGTTGCTCAGATTGGCCGGCAGATGCGGTACGCCGGCCGGGATGTAGAAGAGGTCGCCGGCCTTGACGACGATGTGGTTCTCGAGCCTGTCGCCATACCATGTGTGGACCTCGCCCGAGAGCACATAGATCGCCGTCTCATGGCTTTCATGCAGATGCGCCTTGGCGCGGGCGCCAGGCGGCAGGGTGAGCAGATGCATGCAGATGCCGGACGAGCCGACCGTCTCGGCTGCAATGCCGGCAAAATAGGTCAATCCCTGCTTGCCTTCATAAGTGCTTTCAGGACGGATAAGGTGACAAGTGGGTTTGGGCGACATCGGCAAGGCTCCGGGCGTCGATTGGGTGGGATTGGACGAGTGGAAAGCAACATCAACGCGAATGCAACGGCATTTCATCCTGGGCGGCTGCGAGAGGCAGGCAGCAAGCGATGACGGGACAATCGCCAGCCGTCGTCTCGGCAAGCAGACTTGGCCTTACCTTTCAGACCAATGACGGTCCGGTAGAGGCGCTCTCCAATGTCGACCTGACCATCGGCAAGGGCGAGTTCGTCTCCTTCATCGGCCCATCGGGCTGCGGCAAGACCACCTTGCTGCGCGTCATCGCCGATCTGGAAAAACCGACATCGGGCACGATCTCGGTCAACGGCATGACGCCGGAACAGGCGCGCGAGAAACGCGCTTATGGCTACGTCTTCCAGGCGGCAGCCCTTTTCCCGTGGCGCACGATCGAGCGTAACGTGGCGCTGCCGCTGGAGATCATCGGCCTTTCGAGAGCGGAGCAGGCCGAGCGCATCAAGCGCACGATGGAGCTCGTCAACCTCTCCGGCTTCGAGAAGAAATACCCTTGGCAGCTTTCCGGCGGCATGCAGCAGCGCGCTTCGATCGCCCGCGCGCTCGCCTTCGACGCCGACCTGTTGCTGATGGACGAGCCCTTCGGCGCGCTGGACGAGATCGTGCGCGACCATCTCAATGAACAGCTTCTGGAATTGTGGGCACGCACCAACAAGACGATCTGCTTCGTCACCCATTCCATCCCCGAGGCGGTGTATCTGTCGACGCGCATCGTCGTCATGTCGCCGCGCCCAGGTCGGGTTACCGACATCATCGAATCGACGCTGCCAAAGGAGCGGCCGCTGGATATCCGCGAGACGCCGGAATTTTTGGCGATCGCGGCCAGGGTGCGCGATGGCTTGAGGGCAGGGCACAGCTATGATGATTGAGGGGGCGAACGACCGGCTGGCTCCTCTCCCCAACGGGGAGAGGGTGGCCGGAGCGAAGCGGAGGTCGGGTGAGGGGGCGGCGCCGACGGATCCGACCAAGAGAAATGTCGGGGCAACCGCTCGCGCCCGAAAGCTGCGGTTTGACGAGACCGAAGCTGAATACCGGCTTTGGGGGGAATTGAGAGGACGTCATCTCAACGGCTACAAATTTGTGCGGCAAGTGCCGCTCGGACCTTTCATCGCGGACTTCGTCTGCCGCGAGCAGGGGCTGATTGTCGAACTTGATGGCAGCCAACACGCGGATTCACTGACCGATCCCGCCAGGACAGCCTGGCTGAACGGACAAGGTTATTCGGTTCTGCGCTTCTGGAATCACGAAGTTTTGGCTGAGCGCCGAGCGGTCCTGGATACGATCTTGGCTTGTCTCGACGGAAAGATTTCTACCCCCTCACCCGACCTCCGCTTCGCTCCGGCCACCCTCTCCCCGTTGGGGAGAGGAGGGCGCCCCGCTGGCGAGGCGCGCTAGATGGACACCTTCCGCGAAAAATTCATCCCCGTGACCTCCATCCTCCTGGGCGTGGTGGTGCTCTGGTATGTCTTCGCCGTCATCCTAAACGCGCCCTTCCAGCGCGACCTCGACCGGCGCGCCGGGGAAACCCACGACACCGTCGAATTCATCGGCAAGACGCTGTCGCAGCCCAAGCCGACGCTGCCGGCGCCGCATCAGGTGGCGGTGAACTTCTTCGAGAACACCTTCCTGCGGCCCATCACATCGAGCCGAAGCCTCGTCTACAATGCTTGGGTGACCCTGTCGTCGACGTTGCTCGGCTTTGCCTTCGGCACGGCGCTCGGCATCGTCATCGCGGTTGGCATCGTGCATGTGGCGACGCTCGACCGCAGCCTGATGCCGTGGATCATCGCCTCCCAGACGATTCCCATTCTGGCGGTGGCGCCGATGATCATCGTCGTGCTGGGAGCGATCGGCATCAGCGGTCTGATCCCAAAGGCGATGATCTCGACCTACCTGTCGTTCTTCCCGGTGACGGTTGGCATGGTGAAGGGCCTGCGCTCGCCCGAACTCATGCATCTCGACCTGATGCACACCTACAATGCCAGTGTCTCGCAGACCTTCTGGAAGCTGCGGGTGCCGGCCTCGGTGCCGTTCCTGTTCACCTCGATGAAGGTGGCGGTGGCGGCGAGCCTGGTCGGCGCCATTGTCGGCGAACTGCCGACCGGTGCTGTCGCCGGCATCGGCGCCAAGCTTTTGGCAGGCGCCTATTACAGCCAGTCCATCGACATCTGGTCCGCCCTTGTGGCGGGCTCGGTGGTGGCGGCCCTTCTGGTCATGGTGGTCGGCATAGCCGGGCGCCTCGTTGACCGCGCGATGGGCGGGAGGCCGGCATGAACTGGCTGAAGCCCTCCTGGCAAGCCGTGCTGGCCATTGCGCTGTGCCTCGTCGCCGTCGCGCTCGGTGCGATGTCGAAGCCGGAAGCGGCCGCCCTTGCAGACCCGACAGCAAGCTTCGACTACCCCTATTTCGGGATAAAGACCCCGATGATCGGCCTGGCCGTGCTGGCAGGGCTGATCTCGATGATCAGAATTTCGCCGCTGGCCGAGGCTGCGGTGCTGTTCATCGGCGCTCATCTCGTCGCCTGGATGCTGATCTCGGGCATTACAGGTTTCGAAGGCACGGCATTGGCGCCTTATTTCCTGCTGCTCGCCGCTGCCTGGCTGCTGGCCTGGCGCTGTGTGGCGGTGCTGTCGGGGCTTCGCCCGATGGCAAAAGGGGCGCGGATGGCGCTGCGCCTCATCATCCCGGCGATCTTCGGCGCCTGGATCCTGATCATATGGGAAGCGGTGACGCGTGGCGCCGGCATTCCCTTCATCCTTTTGCCGCCGCCGAGCGCCATCGGTGTGCGCATCGCCAGTTCCCTGCCGGTGCTCGGCGCCGATATCAGGCAGACCATCTTCAAGGCGGTGATCTTCGGTTATGTCATCGGCAGCGGCGCCGGCTTCCTGGTGGCGATTGCGGCCGACCGCGTGCCGTTCCTGCGCCGCGGTCTGCTGCCGATCGGCAATATGGTCTCGGCGCTGCCGATCATCGGTGTGGCGCCAATCATGGTGATGTGGTTCGGCTTCGACTGGCCGTCCAAGGCCGCGGTCGTCATCATCATGACCTTCTTCCCAATGCTGGTGAACACGGTTGCCGGTCTTGCCGCCTCCGGCCATATGGAGCGCGACCTGATGCGCACCTATGCGTCGGGCTACTGGCCAACACTCTTGAAGCTCCGGCTGCCGGCGGCAGCGCCCTTCATCTTCAACGCGCTGAAGATCAACTCGACGCTGGCGCTGATCGGCGCCATCGTCGCCGAGTTCTTCGGCACGCCTGTGGTCGGCATGGGCTTTCGCATCTCGACCGAGGTCGGGCGGATGAACATCGATATGGTCTGGGCCGAAATCGCAGTTGCAGCACTGGCGGGTTCGGTCTTTTATGGCGTGGTCGCTCTCGTCGAGAGAGCCGTCACGTTTTGGCATCCCTCTGTCCGTGGTGGATAGGGCGGTGGGTTCGGGTGTTAACTTCAGAGGGTAAAAACATGAAAAGACTGATCATTCCGATGCTGGCCGGCGCGATGTCGCTGGCCGCGTTCCAGGCAATGGCCGCCGACAAGGTGACCTTGCAGCTGAAATGGGTCACGCAGGCGCAGTTTGCCGGCTACTATGTCGCCAAGGCCAAGGGTTTTTATGAAGCAGAAGGCCTCGACGTCGACATCAAGCCGGGCGGTCCCGATATCGCACCCGAGCAGGTGATCGCCGGCGGTGGCGCCGACGTCATCGTCGACTGGATGGGCGGGGCGCTCGCCGCGCGCGAAAAGGGCGTGCCGCTGGTCAACATCGCCCAGCCGTTCAAGAAGGCCGGTATGGAGCTGGTCTGCCCGAAGGACGGCCCGATCAAGACCGAAGCCGATTTCAAGGGTCACACGCTGGGCGTCTGGTTCTTCGGTAACGAATATCCATTCTACGCCTGGATGAACAAGCTCGGCCTGAAGACCGAAGGCGGCCCGGACGGCGTCACGGTTTTGAAGCAGAGCTTCGACGTGCAGCCGCTGATCCAGAAGCAGGCGGATTGCATTTCGGTCATGACCTACAACGAGTACTGGCAGCTGATCGATGCCGGCTACAAGCCGGATCAACTGACCGTGTTCAACTACTCGGCGATGGGCAACGACCTGCTTGAGGACGGGCTCTATGCCTCGGAAGACAAGCTCAAGGATCCGGCTTTCGAAGACAAGATGGTGCGTTTCGTGCGCGCCTCGATGAAGGGCTGGAAATATGCCATCGACAACAATGACGAGGCCGCGGGCATTGTCATGGACGGTGGTGGCCAGGACGAAAACCACCAGAAGCGGATGATGAGCGAAGTCGCCAAGCTGATCGACAATGCCGACGGCAAGCTCGACCCGGCGACCTACGAGCGCACCGCCAAGGCGCTGCTCGACCAGAAGATCATCACCAAGGCGCCGACCGGCGCCTACACCACAGCCATCACCGACAAGGCGATCAAATAAGCCTTGCCAGGCAATTTCGACCTCGAGAGCGGCGCCTTTGACCAAATGTCAGAGGCGCCGTTCCTTTATGGTGTTCATGACGAAGCTGGTCTCGATCGACGCGACGCATTTCAGCCGCGCGATCTTTTCCTTGATGAAGCGCTCGTACTGTTCGAGGCTGCCGGTCACCACTTTCAACACATAATCGCGTGACCCGGTGACGAGGTGGCATTCCAGTACCTCTTCCCAACCGCGGATGGCGTCTTCGAACATGACGATCTCGTCCTCGTTCTGGCGGCTGAGCCGGACGGTGGCGATGGCGACCATGTTCCAGCCGAAGGCGGCCGGGTCGACCAGCGTGGTATAGCCCCGGATAATGCCGGCCTCCTCCAGCCGGCGTACCCTCCTCAAACATGGCGACGGCGACAGGCCGATGCGCTCCGCAAGCTCATTGTTGGTGATGCGGGCGTCGGCCTGCAGCTCGCGCAGGATCTTGCGGTCGAAATCGTCGGCTATCTTCTGTTGCACTTTTGCTCTCGCTCGGCAATTTGTTGCCGGGATGCAGCCATGCGAGGCCGAAAATAGCAAGGACTGGTGGACCGGGATCGCATAAATTGCTGGACGAGACTCCTCCAGAACGCAGGAAAAGCCATGACCGCGCCGCGCCCGTCGAAAACCCACATCGGCAACCACAAGCTCCATCCGGAAACGTTGATGTTGAGCTATGGCTTCGATCCGCAACTGTCGGAAGGCGCCGTCAAGCCGCCGGTGTTCCTGACCTCGACCTTCGTGTTCAAATCGGCGGAGGAGGGGCGCGACTTCTTCGACTACACATCCGGCCGCAAGGAGCCGCCGAGCGGCACGGCGTCCGGCCTGGTCTATTCGCGCTTCAATCATCCCAACTCCGAGATCGTCGAGGACCGGCTGGCGGTTTATGAGGGAACGGACGCCTGCATCCTGTTCTCGTCCGGCATGTCGGCGATCGCCACCACGCTGCTCGCCTATGCCCGTCCGGGCGATGTCATCTTGCATTCGCAGCCGCTTTACGGCGGCACTGAGACGCTTTTGACGCGCACGCTGTCCGGCTTCGGCATCGGCGCTGTCGGCTTCGCCGACGGCGTCGACGAGAAGGCGGTGCGGGCCGCTGCTGATGCAGCGGTGGCGAAGGGGCGTGTCTCGGTCATTCTCATCGAAACGCCGTCAAATCCGACCAACAGCCTGGTCGACATCGCACTGATCCGGAAGTTTGCCGACGAGATCGGCGCAAGCCAAGGATCAACGCCGATCATCGTCTGCGACAACACGCTGCTCGGCCCGGTGTTCCAGCGGCCGATCGAACATGGCGCCGATGTCTCCGTCTATTCGCTGACCAAATATGTCGGCGGCCATTCCGACCTGATCGCCGGTGCGGCGATGGGCAGCAAGGCGGTGACCAAGCCAATCAAGGCGTTGCGCGGCGCAATCGGCACGCAGCTCGATCCGCATTCCTGCTGGATGCTCGGCCGCTCGCTGGAAACGCTGTCGATCCGCATGGAGCGCGCCAACGACAATGCGCGGCTCGTGGCTGAATTCCTGCGCGATCACGCCAAGGTGGAAAAGGTGCATTACCTGCCGTTCCTGGGCGAGGACACGGCAGCGGGACGGGCCTACAAAGCGCAATGCAGCGGCGCCGGCTCGACATTTTCTTTCGATATCAAGGGCGGAGAGAAGGCGGCCTTCGCCTTTCTCAACGGGCTGCAAATATTCAAGCTGGCGGTGAGCCTTGGCGGCACGGAGTCACTCGCCAGCCACCCGGCGGCGATGACGCACTCCGGCATTCCCTTCGACGTGCGCCAGCGCATCGGCGTGCTGGAGACCACGGTCAGGCTGTCGATCGGCGTCGAGCATCCGGACGATCTTATCGCCGACCTGACGCAGGCGCTGGCAGCGGTCTGACTGCTGACGAAGGTCGGCGGGACAGCACCCCCCTCTGTCCTGCCGGACATCTCCCCCTCAAGGGGGGAGATCAGCAGCTCTGACCATAGCGCCCTGTCTGCAACGCTGGAGATTGGCGAAGGGCGACGTGACATCCAATCTCCCCCCTTGAGGGGGAGATGTCCGGCAGGACAGAGGGGGGTGTGACGGAACTCGGCCTATCCCTTGTCGGTACTCAGCTCTTGTCGCGGATCTGCGTCATCGTCCGCGTCGGCGTGATCGCCTCGGGGTCGAGCCTGATTTCGACGATCGCCGGCTTGCCGCTGGCGCGGGCACGCTCGAAGGCAGGGGCAAAATCTGCCGTGTTCTCGACCGTCTCGCCGTGGCCGCCATAGGCGCGGGCAAGAGCGGCAAAGTCAGGGTTCTTAAGATCGGTGGCGACGACGCGGCCGGGATAGTCGCGCTCCTGGTGCATGCGGATGGTGCCGTAGATGCCGTTGTTGACGACGATTACGACGATCGGCAGGTCGTATTGCACGGCGGTAGCGAATTCCTGTCCGTTCATCAGGAAGCAGCCGTCGCCGGCAAAGGCGATCACGGTGCGGTCGGGATGGAGCGCCTTGGCGGCGACCGCAGCCGGGGTGCCGTAACCCATCGAACCGGAGGTCGGCGCGCCTTGCGTGGCGAAGCGGCGGAAGCGGTGGAAGCGGTGCACCCAGGTGGCGTAATTGCCGGCGCCGTTGGTGAAAATGGCGTCATCGGGCAAAATCTTTTCCAGATAGTTCATGATCGGCCCCATCTGGACCGTGCCGGGGCCGGTCTCAGGAGGCGTCGACCAGTCGAGGTAGGCAGCGTGTGCTTTCGCTGTCTCATCCGCCCAGGCTGGCGTGGAGGTTGGCTTGCGCTTGGCGAAGGCTTCGACGAAGGCTGACGGCGCAGCGTTGATCGCCAGGGTCGGCCGGTAGACACGGCCGAGTTCGCCGGCATCGGCATGGACATGGACCAGCGTCTGGTCGGGGTAAGGGCTCTTCAGCAGCGTATAGTCGGAGGACGGCATCTCGCCCATGCGGCCGCCGATCAGCAGCACCAGGTCGGCCTGCTTGATGGCGGTGGCCAGCTTCGGGTTGATGCCGATGCCGACATCGCCAGCATAGTTCGGGTGCAGATGGTCGAACAGCATCTGGCGGCGGAAGGAGCAGCCGACCGGCAGCGACCAGGCCTCGGCAATGGTGCGCATACGTGCCACCGCTTCCTCGTCCCAGCGTGTGCCGCCGAGGATGACGAAGGGACGCTTGGCCTTGGCCAGAAGCTTTTCCAAAGCATCGAGTTCGGCTTCGCCGGGCCGGGTTTCGACCGGCGTGTGCGGCAAGGCCGCGGGCGCGTCGACAAGACTGGTCAGCATGTCCTCCGGCAGCGAGACGACGACGGGGCCGGGGCGGCCCGATGTCGCGACAGCAAAGGCGCGGGTGACGAGTTCGGGGATGCGCGCGGCATCGTCGATCTCCACCACCCATTTGGCGATGTCGCCGAAGAAGCGCTTGTAGTCGACCTCCTGGAAAGCCTCCCGCTCCTTGGCGTGGCTGGCGACCTGGCCGATGAACAGGATGACGGGTATCGAATCCTGCATGGCAATGTGAATGCCGGCCGACGCATTGGTGGCGCCGGGGCCGCGGGTGACGAAGCAGATGCCGGGCTTGCCGGTCAGCCGCCCCTGGCAGTCGGCCATCATGGCGGCGCCGCCTTCCTGGCGGCAGACAATGGTGCGGATGGGCGAGTCATGCAGCGCGTCCAGCACAGCGAGATAGGATTCGCCAGGCACGCAGAAGATGCGGTCGGTGCCGTTCGCCTCGAGTGCGTCGACAATCAGTTGTCCACCGGTCTTCATCGTCCAGACTTCTCCAGTTCGGCAAGAATTTCTTCGGTATGTTCGCCAAGGCGAGGCGAGGGACGCTCATAGACGAGCGGTGTGCCGGACATCACCATCGGCGCGCGTACGGAGGGCAGACGATTGCCGTGGCCATCGTCGAGGTCGAGGCGCATGCCGCGTGCGATCGTCTGCGGGTCGGCAAACATCTGGCCGATGTCGTTGATCGGGCTCGCCGGCACGCTTGCCGCTTCGAGCTTGGCCAGCAATGGGTCGCGATCCCAATTCTTCAGCGTCTCGATCAAGTGCTCGCGCAACTTCACCCGGTTGGCGACGCGGGCCGGATTGGTGGCGAAATCGGGATTCGCTGAGAGATGGTCGAGCCCGACGGCGGCGCAGAATTTGGCGAACTGGCCGTCATTGCCGACCGCCAGGATGATGTGGCCGTCCCTGACCGGGACAACCTCATAGGGCGCAATGTTCATATGCGCATTGCCCATCTGCACCGGCGCCTTGCCGGAGACGAGATAGTTGAGGTTCTGGTTGCCGAGTGCGGAAATCTGCGTGTCGAACAGGGCCATGTCGATATGCTGGCCTTCGCCGGTCTTTTCGGCATGGCGAAGCGCTGCCTGGATGGCGATCACCGAATAGAGGCCGGTGAAGATGTCCGATATGGCGACGCCGGCCTTTTGCGGCTCGCGCCCGACCTCGCCGGTGATCGACATCATGCCGGCCATGGCCTGGATGATGAAATCATAGCCGGCGCGTGGGGCGTAAGGCCCGTCCTGGCCGAAGCCGGTGATCGAGCAGTAGACGAGCTTTGGATTGATCGCCTTCAGGCTCTCGTAATCGAGCCCGTATTTCTTCAGGCCGCCGAGCTTGAAATTCTCGATCAGAACGTCGGCCGTGGCAACCAGCCGGCGCACCGTCTCGGCCCCTTCCGATGTTGAGAAATCGACGGCGATGGAACGCTTGCCGCGATTGCAGGAATGGTAATAGGCGGCCGACAGGTTCTCGCCATCATGGCTCATGACGAAGGGCGGACCCCATTTGCGGGTATCGTCGCCGCCGTCGGGGCTCTCGACCTTGATGACATCGGCGCCGAGATCGGCCAGCAATTGTCCTGCCCAGGGGCCGGCCAGGATGCGGGCGAGTTCGACGACGCGGACGCCTTTCAGCGGAGGTTCAGCCATAAATCACCTAAAACGGGTCGGAACCGCAGCCTCTATCAACCCGGGATGCCGCTGTCACGGGCCTTGCGGTGGGCCAGCGATGTCAGCGTTTCAACACACCATCGGCCCACGCGGCAAAATCGTTCATGACGGTGTCGCGGTTCACCTCGTTCAGGCTTTCGTGGCGGGTGTCGGCGTAAATTTTTGAAACCAGATTCGAAAAGCCCATCGCGCGCATGCGTTTGGCGAGATGATCGATGCCCTTGCCATACTCGGAGGCCGGATCCTTCTCGCCGCCGACGATGCTGACGGGCAGGTCGCGCCTGATGCGGGCAAAGCCCGCATCCATGCCGCCTTTCTGCGTCATCTCCACGACGTCGCGCCACATCGAGATCGAGGCATCCCAGCCGCACAGCGGGTCGGCAATGTACTTGGCCACTTCAGCCTCGTCGCGCGACAGCCAGTCGAACAGCGTCTTGTGGTTGGGCACCGCCTTGCCCCAGGCCTGGAAGGTCAGTTTGGGCAAGACGCGTGAGGGAACATCGGAGCCGAGCCTGAAGCGCTCATAAGCGAGGATGGCGAGTGCAAGCTGACCAAGCAGGCCTTGTGAGAAATTGCCGTTCCAGATCGCCGCGGCGTGGACGCGCGGCGAGTGCGCCAGCAGGTAGTTGAGCGCCACCGACGCACCCATCGAATGGCCGAACAGGATGACCGGCAGGCCGGGCTGCTCCTTCGCAATCAAATCGTGGACTGCGTCGACATCGGAGATCACCTTGGCCGGGCCGCTTGTGCCGGCGAATCTGCCGAGCGGGGCATCGGGCGCCTTGGTCGCGCCATGGCCGCGATGGTCGTGGACGTAGACATGAAAGCCGCGGGTGCTGAGGTAATCGGCGAAGCGGGCATAGCGCGCGGCGTGTTCGGCCAGGCCGTGATTGACCTGGACTACCGCGCGTGGAGAGCCCCCCGCGTGCTTCACATAGAGATTGAGCGTGGCCCCGGTCGGTGAGGCCAGCGTCGTCTGCTTGTCAAATGCCATGTCTCGCTCCCTTGGCGACTGTTTGGGCGACGGCGTGACCGACGTCAAGGGGAGGTCGAAATCAGCCGGCGTCACTATTGACAGTGTGCTGTCAATTTGGCTATATGACAGCATGCTGTCAAATTACATCGGGAATATGAGCATGAAAACCGTTTCGACCGTTTCGCGCCGCGCGTTTCTGCTGGCGAGCCTTTCATCCGCAATGCTCCTGCCCGGCATTGCTTCCAGCCAGACCAGGGAGACGACCATGAAGACCTCAACCATTGCCGGCCCGCAGGGCCAGCTTGCCGGCTACGACATCAAATCCGGCGGCGGCCTGCCGATCCTGTTCGCGCATGGCGATTGCAGCCGCGCCACACAGTGGAACCGGGTGATGCAGCTCACCGTAGGTGGCCGTGAGGCGGTCGCCTTCGATTTTCGCGGCCATGGCGCATCGGCGCCTGCAGCTGATGCCGACTACGGCTATGACGGCCGTGCCGACGATATTGGTGCGGTGGCCGATGCGTTCGGCCTGAAGCGGTTTGTCCTCGTTGCACATAGCGGCGGCAGTGGGGCCGCGCTCGCCTATGCCGCCGGCCATGCCGACCGTGTTGCCGGCATCCTGCTGGTCGATCCGGCGACCGATCCGCGCGCCCTGCCCAAAGAGATTCGCGACGGGTTCGTGCGCGATCTGGCGGGGCCAAACGGCGGCGATGTGCTAAGCGCTTATTACACCTTGATCGCCGGCTCCAACCCAGATGTCCGCAAACAGGTCATCGCCGATGCGGCGGTGGTCGATCCGGCGGCTCGGGCAGGCGTCGGCAAGGCGCTGGCGGAATGGAATCCCGAACCGACGCTCGACGCCTACCACGGGCCGATCTTCGTGCTGGCCACGGAGGCCAATGACAATGCGGCGGCCCTGTTTCGGCTGCGCAGCCGAATTGGCCACAGAACCGTCGCCGGTTCCGGCCATTGGGTGATGCTTGACGAGCCGGAGGCGGTGGCGGAAGCCGTCAACACCTTCGTTTCCACCATCGAGGCCGGCCAGAAATGACAAGCAGGACCGAAGCGGGAGATGTGCTCACCGAAGTGGTGCTTGCCGTGTTCCGGCTGAATGGCGCGTTTCTCGACGCGGCCGACCGGCTGGCCGAGCCTGCCGGGTTGACGGCGGCGCGCTGGCAGGTTCTGGGCGCGGTGCTGAAGGAGCCGAAATCGGTGGCCGACATTGCCCGCGACATGGGGCTTGCCCGCCAGAGCGTGCAGCGCCTTGCCGACATTCTGGCCGCCGAAGGGCTTGCCGCCTATGCGGACAACCCGGCGCACCGCCGCGCGAAGCTCCTGGCGATGACCGATGCCGGCCGGGCCGCGATCCGGGATATCGGCACGCGCCAGCATGTCTGGGCCAACCGCATCAGCGAGGGCATCGAGGCTCGCGCGCTCGAGACAGCGCTTGATCTGCTGCGTATGTTGACGAAGCGGGTCGAGGAGGGCGGGGTCTGATCGACCGAGCGATTGTTTTTTGCGGCGGACGAAAGAAATCGTAATTCTGACATGTCACACGTTTCTAGCTTGCGCTATGAAACGCTAGGAGTGCTGGAATGCGGATATCGGCGATATGGGGTGCGGTGTTGGTGGCGCTGGCCGGTGTCGGCCTAGCGCGTGCCGATGTGAAGATGAGCGGCTCCTTCGTGGCCGATGCCGCCTGTCCGGCAACGCAGGCGATCAAGAGCGGCAAGAACCCCGGCAATATCGCGACAACGGCTGGACAGAGCTACGATCTCCTGGCCGGCAACAAGGATGCGCCGCCGCATTACCTCATCCGCGTGCCTGGCGCCGATCCTGAGCGCCGTTGGGTCAGGATCAGCTGCGGCCATGTCTCAGGCGGCAGCGCGTCGACTGAGCCGGCCGCGCCCGCCGATCAGGGCAAGCCTGCGGCGCCGGCTTCAGGAAAACCCGAATATGTTTTCGCGCTTAGCTGGCAGCCGGCCTTCTGCGAAACCAAGTCGAGCAAGCCCGAATGCCAGGCGCAGACGGCGGGCGGCTTCGACGCGTCGCATTTCACGTTGCATGGGCTCTGGCCGCAGCCGAACGGCAATTTCTATTGCCAGGTGCCGGCGAGCGACAAGGCCAATGACAATCCGGCCCATTGGGCAGACCTGCCGCCGGTCAACCTCGATGCCAATACGCGCGCCGAACTCGACCAGGTGATGCCTGGCACCGCCTCCAAGCTCGAACGGCATGAATGGATCAAGCACGGCACCTGCTACGGCAAGAGCCAGCAGGAGTATTTTGCCGAGGCGCTGAACCTGATGCGGGCGGTGAATGCCTCGCCTGTGCGCGAGCTCTTCACCAGGAATGTCGGCAAGCAGCTGACTTCGGACCAGATCCGCAGCGCCTTCGACAGCGCCTTCGGCGCCGGGTCGGGCGCGCGGGTGCGTGTCTCCTGCCTGGTCGATCCGTCGAGCGGCAGGCGGCTGATCGGCGAGCTGACGCTCGGCCTGACCGGCCCGATCGGCCCCGACAGTTCGCTGAGCACTCTCATGCTCGCCTCGGCGCCGACGACCAAGGCGGGCTGTCCGAAGGGCTCGGTCGATGCGGCCGGGTTCCAGTAGGATATCCGTCTGTCGCTTGGCAGTGACGCGGTGATATGGTCTGGATGTGTTTCATTCGGCGGGGGTGGCGATGAGTGGCATGACATCAGGCGCGCTGGCGCGGCTGGCTTTCTGGGCCAGGGGGATGACCGCCATAAAAGACGGCCGCATGGAATGGCCGGGCTTTTCCTATACCGATGCCGAGTGGGCGCGCATGCGCGTGCTTGCCGCGCCGATCGGGGCAAGCCGCTACCAGCTGTTCACTTGGGTCAATGCCGCGATCTTCATCGCCATTGCCGCGCTCGGCATCGTCTGTGTCTTCTTGCCGCTGGCGACACTTTTGTTTCCGGTGCCGGCCGAGACCAGCGCGCTCAAATTCTCGGCTCTGCTGGCGGCGTGTGCCTTCCTCATAATCGGGCTCGGCTTGCCGATCTCCATGCGCCTGTCGAGCGCGTTGGCCATCTCCCGGGAGATGCGCGCCGGTCTTGTCGGCGAAGCCGGTGACGAAGCGCTGGCGGCAAAAGTGTCTTGGCAGATCAACCGCATCATGCTGGTCATGTGCGGCCTGCTGGTGCCCGGCATTCTGTTGTTCATCGCTTATGACATCGATGCCAGTCCGATCATCACCGTGCTGAAATGGCTGGCCATCGCGCTGATAGCCGTTTCAGTTGCGGTCGGCGCGTTGCAGCAGCGCAAGCGGAGCTGACAGCCTTATCTGCTGACGCCACGCGTGGGCAATGTCCGCGCAGTTAGGTCTTCGGAATCGTCATGCGCTTCGCCGACGACGCGGTCACGCCCGGTGGACTTGGCCCTGTAGAGACGCTCGTCGGCAAGGGCGAAGAGATCGGCAAGCGAGCCTACGGTCTCATCGACAGTGGCGATGCCGGCGCTGACGCTGATGTCGAACCGGTTTACGCACGCTTTGACGGCCTGGCGGAGGTTTTCTCCGAGCAACCTGGCGACCGCATGCGGCTGCGAGCAAAGGATGGCGAACTCCTCGCCGCCGATCCTGAAAACCTGATCGTGTGCGCCGGCCGCCTGGGTCAGCACCTGGGCGATCGATCTCAGCACCCTGTCGCCCTCGGCATGGCCGAAGCGATCGTTGATCGACTTGAAATGGTCGACGTCGACGATCAGCAGGCTGAGCGGTTGGGCCGTGCGCAGGCTGACAGCGACCAGACGTTCGCCGTCGCTGTCAAAGCGTCCCCTGTGCAACAGGCCGGTGAGGCCGTCGCGGCCGACATGTTCGACCAGGGCTTCGTAGCGCTCGCGATAGGTCAAGGTGTCGAAGACGTCGGACAACCCACGTGGTGCCACGACCTGACGCGTTTCGAACCATCTGAGGTAGGCGACAAGCATGGCGCTGTAGGCAAAAGCGGCACCCATCTTGGCGAACCAGCCGCCGAAGAAGACCGCAATCGGCGCGCCGGCGACGAAATGCAGGGCGCTGAAAAATCCGGCCTGGTCGAAGGTGAGCACGCAGGCGACGCAAATCAGGATGCGGGAGAACGGCGCCCTGCGTAGATAACGCCCGAGCTTTTCGTAAAGCAGGATGATCAGGATGGCGTCGATGAAGAGCAGCGTCGTGCCCCACACCATCAGCCAGCCCAACTGGTCGATGAAACCGATATCGGGAAGCTTGCCGTCGGAAAGGGCTGAAATATCGTGCAGGCGCAGGATCAGGACCAGCCCGATCATCAAGGCGTTGCCGAGCAAAAGGCCATAGATCGGCTGGCGCACCGTGGCCGCATCTTCCTTCATGTAGAGCAGAAGCAGCATCACCAGCTTGCCGGAAAACAGCACCGCCGAGCCTGGCGAGACCATGCCGAAGGGCAGGGCGACATAGAAGACGCTGGCGAGATAGGTTTCGAGGAAATGCATGGCGCCCAGCGCGCAGACGAAGACGCCGAGGCCGATGCGATCCCTGAAGCGGAACAGCGTGACCATGACGCTGAAGTAGACGACCGCTTCGGCAAGGAGCAGGAAACTGTTCAGCACTACCTTCGGTCCGATCTTTACTTTCGATCGCGACAGGCCAGCGATCGATCCTGTTTTGACGCTGAAGGGTTAACCGGGGATTTCAACGCTCCCTACAACCGGCGGAAAACTTAACGTGCGGTGTACACCCGGCTTGAAATGGCAAAAGCGATTGCCGTTCGGCCCGGCATCGCCTACATAGCGGCCAACCTCCATTCAATCCGACATTTCGGTCAATCATCAAGGAAAGCGCGCGTGGCACGCCAGTTCATCTATCACATGGCCGGCCTCAACAAGGCCTATGGCACCAAGAAGGTGCTTGAGAATGTCCATCTCTCCTTCTATCCCGACGCCAAGATCGGCATCCTCGGCCCCAACGGCTCGGGCAAGTCGACGATCCTCAAGATCATGGCCGGGCTCGACAAGGAGTGGAACGGCGAAGCCTGGCTCGCCGAAGGCGCCACCGTAGGCTATCTCGCGCAGGAGCCGGCGCTCGATGCCAACAAGACGGTGTTCGAGAACATCATGGAAGGCGTCGCCGCCAAGACCGCCATCATCGAGCGCTACAACGAATTGATGATGAACTACTCCGACGAGACGGCTGACGAGTCGGCCAAGCTCCAGGACGAGATGGACCGGTTAAACCTGTGGGATCTCGAACAGCAGGTCGAGATGGCGATGGAAGCGCTGGGCTGCCCGCCCAAGGATTCCGAGGTCACCAAGCTTTCGGGCGGTGAGCGCCGCCGCGTCGCGCTCTGCCAGCTGCTGCTGCGTCAGCCCGACCTCTTGCTGCTCGATGAACCGACCAACCATCTCGACGCCGAGACCACGGCGTGGCTGGAAAAACACCTGCGCGCCTATCCCGGCGCGGTGATGATCATCACCCACGATCGCTATTTCCTCGACAATGTCACCGGATGGATTCTCGAGCTCGATCGCGGCCGCGGCATCCCCTATGAGGGCAACTACACCAAGTACCTCGAAGCCAAGGCCAAGCGCCTCAAGCAGGAAGGTCGCGAGGACGACGCCCGCCAGCGCGCCATCGGTCGCGAACGCGAGTGGATCCAGTCCAGCCCGAAAGCTCGCCAGACCAAGTCCAAGGCGCGTATCCAGGCGTTCCAGGACCTGCTGGATGCAGCCGACAAGCGGCGTCCGAGCGATACGCAGATCGTCATTCCGCATGGCGAACGGCTCGGCAATGTGGTGATCGAGGCGGAAGGCCTGTCGAAGGGCTTTGGCGACACGCTGTTGATCGAGGGTCTGGAATTCAAGCTGCCGCCAGGCGGCATCGTCGGCGTCATCGGCCCGAACGGCGCCGGCAAGACGACGCTGTTCCGCATGATCACCGGCCAGGAAACGCCGGATGCCGGCTCTGTCCGCATCGGCGAAACGGTGAAGCTCGGCTATGTCGATCAGAGCCGCGATGCGCTCGATCCGTCAAAGACCGTCTGGGAAGAAATCTCGGGCGGCGCCGAAGTGGTCAAGCTCGGCAAGTTCGAAGCCAACACGCGCGCCTATTGCGCGTCGTTCAACTTCCGTGGCGGCGACCAGCAGCAGAAGGTCGGCAACCTCTCCGGCGGCCAGCGCAACCGCGTGCATCTGGCAAAAATGCTGAAGACCGGCGGCAATGTGCTGCTGCTCGACGAACCGACCAACGATCTCGACACCGAAACGCTGGCGGCGCTCGAAGACGCGCTGGAAAACTTTGGCGGCTGCGCCGTCATCATCTCGCACGATCGTATGTTCCTCGACCGTCTGGCCACCCACATCCTGGCCTTTGAAGGTGACAGTCATGTCGAATGGTTCGAGGGCAATTTCGAGGATTATGAGCAGGACAAGATCCGCCGGCTCGGCCCCGAAGCCGTCAACCCGCACAGGATGACCTACAAGAGGCTGACGCGGTAAGGGAGCAACCGGGGCGGCGAATTTCTCAACTGATACGAGGAAAGCTTGAATGACCGACTGGTCAGCCGCCCAATATCTGAAATTCGAGGATGAGCGCACGCGGCCCGCGCGCGATCTTGTTGCGCAGGTGCCGGTGGATTTCCCGCGCCGGGTGGTCGACATCGGCTGCGGCCCGGGCAACTCGACCGAGCTGCTGGTCGAGCGCTGGCCGGATGCTGAGGTCATCGGTTTCGATACCTCTCCCGACATGATCGAAAAGGCGAGGGCGCGCCTGCCCAGCGTCAATTTCGACCTCGCCGATGCCTCGACATGGCGGCCTGCCGAGCCGGTCAACGTCATCTTCGCCAATGCGGTGTTCCAATGGCTGCCCACCCACCCGGTAGTGTTCCAGCGGCTGATGGGCTTTCTCGCGCCGGGCGGTGCGCTCGCCGTCCAGATGCCCGACAATCTGCTTGAGCCGTCGCATCGGCTGATGCGCGAGACGGCCGCCGAAATGCCGTTCGCCGCCAAGATGGCAGGTGCTGCGCGCGGACCGCTGCCGGCGGTGTCGTTCTATTATGATCTCTTGTCGCCGCTCTCCATCCGGGTGGATATCTGGCATACGGCCTACAATCAGCCGCTGACCGACGCCGAGGTGATCGTCGAATGGGTGAAGTCGACGGGGCTGAAGCCGTTTCTCGATCCGCTCGACGCCGGCGAGCGCAAGATATTCCTCGACAATTACACGGCCAAAATTGCCAAGGCCTATCCGAAGACCGCAAACGGCAAGGTGCTGCTGCGCTTCCCGCGTATCTTCATCGTCGCCAAGCGGGCCGGCTAGCACTCCCGATGACATCCCGCCACAGCCTAGGGTTTAAGCCGGCGTAAACCGGTGGGGTGAGAAAAGTGTTGTGTCGCGCCCCCTCGTCGTTCACATGAGAACGACAACGCCTGCGCATGGACGGACTGGATATGCATCGCGTCATCATCAGCGGCATTGGCGTTGAAATCCCTGAAGCCAAGATCACCAATGAAGAACTGGTCGCCAGCTTCAATGCCTGGGTCGACACCGAGAATGCGCGCCGGCAAGGCACGGATGAGACGCTGCTGCAGAAATCCGACAGCGCCTTCATCGTCCATGCCTCGGGCGTCCAGACCCGCCATGTGATCGAGCGCGAAGGCATTCTCGATCCGACCCGCATGGCGCCGCGCATTCCGGCGCGGCCCGATGACGCGCTGTCGCTGCAGGCCGAGTTTGGCGTGGCCGCGGCCCGGAAGGCGCTCGACCATGCCGGCCTGAAGCCGTCCGACATTGACCTGGTGATCTGCTCGGCCTCGCACCAGCAGCGGCCTTATCCGGCGATCGCCATCGAAATGCAGGAGGCGCTGGGCACCAAGGGCGCCGGCTTCGACATGGGGCTTGGTTGTTCATCGGCCGCGGCCGCCTTGCACATTGCGGCCAATCTGGTGCGGGCGGGTGGGCACAAACGCGTGCTGGTGGTCACGCCGGAGATCATCACCGGCCATCTCAATTTCCGCGACCGGCAGACGCATTTCATCTTCGGCGATGCTTCGGTGGCGATGGTGGTCGAGGGGCTGGCCAAGGGCGAGAAGCGGCCGGGGCGCTTCGAGGTGCTGGACACGCGCACCTGGACGCAGATGTCGAACAATATCCGCACCAATCTGGGCTATCACACCCGCACCGCCCAGGACGATCCTTACATGATTAACCTTGAGGGCAATCTGATCAAACAGGTCGGCAACAAGGTGTTCAAGGAAGTCACCGTCGCCGGCCACAAATTCATTGTCGAATTCCTCGCCGAGCACGGGCTGACGCCGCAAGCCATCAGGCGCTTCTGGCTGCATCAGGCCAATGCGCGCATGAACGCCATGATCCTGAAACTGGCCTTCGGCCACGAGGTCGACCACGACCGCGCGCCGATGGTGCTGGAGCGGCTCGGCAACACCGCCGGCGCTGGCGCCATCATCGCGCTGTCGGAAAACCACGCCGACATGAAGCCCGGCGATTTCGGCGTGCTGTGCGCCTTCGGCGCCGGCTATTCGATCGGCGGCGCGCTTTTGCGGATGCTGTAATCAGGCCGGCATGAACGGCACCAGCATCGGTACGCTGCGGGCATAATCGTCATAGGCGTCGCCGAGTTCGCCGCGCAGAAAGCGCTCCTCCAGCCTTGCCTTCATGACGATGCCGATTGACGCCATCAGCCGGTTTGATCGAATCATCATCGCTTTCGACTGGACCCGAGCCCACGGCTACGGCTATTTGCGACGTCATCCTGCAGAAGGAACGAAGCCATGCTGGACCTCTTCCCGGAGTCTGAGAAGCCGGTCGACATCATCCCCGCCAGGAAGCTGTCCGCCAAAGTGGCCGCTTTGTACGTCGCACCGTCGAATCACTTCCAGACGCGCCCGGTGGAAGCATTGCAGCTCGGTTTCGAAGGC
This sequence comes from Mesorhizobium sp. M0862, assembly GCF_040319795.1. Taxonomy (NCBI): domain Bacteria; kingdom Pseudomonadati; phylum Pseudomonadota; class Alphaproteobacteria; order Hyphomicrobiales; family Phyllobacteriaceae; genus Mesorhizobium; species Mesorhizobium sp. M0862. The sequence continues at coordinate 76,007 of NZ_JAMYOJ010000018.1, read as the reverse complement.
ATCGACGGCGACTTCCACGCCGGCGCCACCCGTCGTTCGGGCGGTCGCGAACCCTGGTATCCGCGCGGCACCGAAATCCGCAACGAGCGGCAGATATCAATCGTAGCAGCGGATGAACTCGCCGTCATTGCCGAGCGGATGGGGCTGGCCGAGATCAAGCCGGAATGGATCGGCGCCAATCTGCTGATCGAAGGCGTGCCGCATCTCTCGATGCTGCCGTCAGGCACGCTGCTGTTCTTTAGAGGTGGCGTGACGATCAAGGTCGATGCGCAGAACGGGCCTTGCCGGCTTGCTGGACGTTCGATCGCCGAAAACGCCGGGATGGCCGATCGGGAGGCCGGCGCGCTGGCCTTCCCGAAGGCGGCGAAACAGCTGCGCGGCCTCGTTGCCTGGGTCGAGAAACCGGGTCGTATGACAACAGGGGAAGAGATCTCGGTGCGCGTGCCCGAGCAGTGGATTTATCGATCCTAGTACCGGGCTAGGGCACGGGCTGCGCCGCCGGGGCGACGCAGCCGAATTTCAAGACGCGCTCAGGCCGCCTTGCGGTTCTTCTTAGCGCCCTGCGCCTCGACGGAAACGTGGTCCCACTTTTCCCAAAGCGCGATGCGGTTGGCGTATTCCTGCTTGATCATCGGCAGGCCGCCATCGCCGAAGAAGACGCGCAGCGGCGGCTCGGCCGCGTCGACGATTTCAAGCATCGCCGGTCCGGTGGCCTCGGGGTCGCCGGCGACCGAGTTGGCGCGGCGTTCCGCCATCTTGGCGCGGGCCGGCGCGTAAGCCTCGATTGCTTTGGAGACCTTGGCCGAGGCGCCGGACCAATCGGTGGAGAAGCCGCCCGGTTCGACAAGCGTCACATGGATGCCGAATTCGGCGACCTCGATGCTGAGCGACTGGCTGAAGGCTTCGAGCGCCCATTTCGAGGCATGGTAAAGGCCGAGCGAGGCAAAGGCGTTGACGCCGCCGATCGACGAGATCTGGATGATATGGCCGGAGCCCTGCGCCCGCATGATCGGCAAAGCCGCCTGGGTGACCCAGAGCGCGCCGAACACATTGGTTTCGATCTGGTCGCGGGCTTCCTGTTCGCTGACTTCCTCGATGGCGCCGAAATGGCCATAGCCGGCATTGTTGATGACGACGTCGAGCCGGCCAAAGCGCTTGTGCGCCTCGGCGATGGCCGCATCGACAGCCTTCTTGTCGGTGACGTCGAGCTTGATCGCGGCGACATTATCGCCGTATTTCGCGACGAGATCGGCGAGCGTGCCGGCATCGCGCGCGGTTGCGGCGACACGGTCGCCGCGAGCGAGTGCGGCCTCGGCCCAGACTCGGCCAAAGCCTTTCGACGATCCGGTGATGAACCAAACCTTGCTTGTCATGACGTGGAATCCTTGCCCATGCGCGCCGTGAACTGGGAAGCGGAGGCTTCTCCGCTTCCGCGATATACGGTGCGTCGAGCGATTTTCCAGAGGCGAGGGGGAATCTTTTTGGTCACGACATCGTGTGGAGCAGGACCTTCGCCGGTCAGGGATAGCGCACCGGGCTCGACCAGGCCGGGTCGTCATGCTTTTGCCAGTAGAGCGCCATCAAGCGCTTTGTGATCGCGCCTATCTTGCCGTCAGCGACAGCAGCGCCGTCGATCACTGTCACAGGCATGATGCCGCCGGCGGTGGAAGTGATGAAGACTTCGTCGGCAGCCTTCAGCGCGGCAACGCTGACGTCGACGGCCGTGGTGGGAAGCGCTGCCTCGGCGCAGAGGTCGAAGACGGTGCGCCTGGTGATGCCGGGCAGCACGCCGGCGGCTGGCGTCGACAGCCTGCCGTCCTTGACGCAGAACACGTTGAAGCCGGGGCCTTCGGCGACATTGCCGTTGAAGTCGAGAATCAATGCGGTTTCGGCCCCACGGTCATAAGCGTCGTAGAGGCCGCGCACGAGGTCGAGCCAGTGGTAGTTCTTGATCGCCGGATCGATCGAAGCCGGCGGAATGCGCACCTTGTCGCTGATCGCAACATTCAGTCCGCGCCGCAACTGCTCGGCACTGGCGACCGAGCCAAAGGGAACTGCGAAAGCCATGAAGCGGTTGACCGCCTGGCGCGGATCGCGGCTGAAGGTCGGCGAGGCGCCGCGTGTGCACAGCATTTCGACATAGGCGGCGCGATGGCCCGACAGCGCCACGCAATTGTGCAGAATCTCGGCCACACCATCGCGGTCGGACGGGATCGTCATGCGCAGTTTTAGCAAGCCGGCGAAGAAGCGGTCGAGATGCAGGTCGAGTCGGAAGAAGCTCCCGTCCCAGACATGCACGGTGTCGTAGGTGGCGTCGGAATGCAGAAAGCCCCAATCCAGCACCGAGATCTTGGCTTGCGACATCGGCAGATACTGACCATCGAGAAAGGCGATGCCGTCGGGATAGGAATGCGGATCGATATGGCGATCCGACAAAGCCGGCAATGGCACAATGCTACCGGCTGCTGCGCTTCGGTTCATGGCGATTGGTCCCTTCGGCTTGATGCGGCAGATTCAAGCTAGTGGTCCCCTGCAGGCGGCATAGGGCCACCCAACCATCGCTGTTTGTCCTAGGTAGCACATTCGATATGCCCTATGGTCCGGCTTGAAAATATCCGGCCGGGAGGGGCAAAATGGGCAGATCTTTTCGGACCATCAGCTTTGCAATTTTCCTCGTCTTCGTCACTGGCCATGCCTTCGCGCAATGCGCTCGCGAGGGCGAGGCGCTGTGCCAGAACGGCCAGACCTATCGTTGCGAGAAGACGGGCAGCGAGCTGACGCCGATCTTTCAGAACGTGCCTTGCGTGGTCAACGCGGCGGGGCTCAACGGCGTCTGGACCGGCAGCGGTCATCAAAGTCCGGCCGGTGCTGCCGGCGCCGATTGGGCGATCGCAATGACAATCGGCGATGGCGCCGCGTCGATCGACTATCCGTCGCTCGGCTGCGGCGGATCGTTGACCCAGATTTCTCGCGACGACAGTTCGGCGGAATACCGGGAAAACATCAGCTACGGCCAGGACAAGTGCATCGACGGTGGCGGCATCACCGTCCGATTTTTCAAAGGGAACCTGTCCTGGACCTGGGTTGGCCAGGCCGACGGCCAGCCCTACAATGCGGTTGCCGTATTGAAGCGACGGTAGCTGAAGTTATTCCTCTTCGTCCTCTGCATCGAGCAGGCGCGTGGCGCGCCAACGGGTCAGCACCATGTTTGTTTGCTCGATGACGAAGAACCGCGCCGAGTCGCGGTCATAGCCCTCGGCCAGCAGCTTTTCATAGTCGGTATGGCCGTGCCTGATATGGGCGATCGTCGCCAGCCAGACCGCGATGCCCGGCGGCAGCGTCTTCATGTGCACGGCGCCGGCCTCGGTGCGGATTTTCTCCATATCGGCATAGGGCGCCAGGGGCAGCAGTGCGGTCAGCGCCTTGGCGATGGCGCGGCGGCGGCCGGTGGGCGCGCTCATTTTTCGTCACGCCCGGCAATGGTCGCCTCGGGAAAGGCGTCGGTCGAGGCGAAATAGGGCTTGATGTCGATCACCGGGGTGCCGTCGAGCACATCGATGGCGTCGATGGCGATGCCGCCGTGGTCGATGTCGACGGCGATCAGCCTGGCGATATGCAGCCCGACTGGGTTCGGCCGGGCAGGGGAGCGCAGCGAGAAAACCCCTTTCGGTTCAGCCGCATGGCGGGGTTTCTGGACAATCAGTGCCCGCGGCGCGTAATGCAGCCAGGACAGGATGACGATGTGGCTGGCCCGCTCCAGCGCAAGCAGACCGTCGCGATAGGGTGGGTCGATGAGAACGGTGGCCGCCTGTCCGGTCTCGCGGGCGGCGCGCATGTTCTTCGGGCAGCTTTCGCGCGTGGTCCATGGCGAGGCGATGCGGCCGATAAACACGATATGGCCATCCGCCGGCATGTCAGCCGGGTCGGCCTGCAGGAGCTTTTCGCCGTCGCGCGTCTCGAACATGGCTTTCGCCCTAGCACAAGTTTCCAGCCGATCGTCAGGGAAAAGCGGTTCTCTCAGGCGGGGACCATGTGTGCGGCATTTTCTTGTCAGGAAGCGACATAGGCCTTGCTATGCCGCCAAAGCTGACATAAACATATGTTTATATCTTTTCAACGAGAATACGCCAATGCATGTTTCGCTCGATACGATGGTTGATACGTTGAAGGCTGCGGCCGAATCGAGCCGGCTCCGCATCCTGGCGCTGCTGTCGCGCGGCGATCTCACCGTGTCCGACCTCACCGAGATCCTCAGCCAGTCGCAACCGCGGGTGTCGCGGCATTTGAAGCTGCTGCTGGAGGCCGGGTTGATCGGCCGCTACCAGGAGGGCTCCTGGGCCTTCTTCCGGCTGTCGGATACGGATTCTGCGCGCGACTTCGTCATGGGGCTGGTCTCTGGCATTCGCGGCGCCGATCCACAGGTCGAGCGCGATCTCGAGCGGCTGGCGTCGGTCAAGCGCAAGCGCCAGGACCGTGCCGCCGAGTATTTCTCCGAGAACGCCGCCAGCTGGGATCACATCCGCTCGCTGCATGTGCCGGACCGCGCGGTGGAAGCCGCACTCCTCAAGCTGGTCGGCAAGCGGCCGTTCCAGTCGATGCTCGATCTCGGCACCGGCACCGGGCGGCTGCTGGAAATATTTTCGCCGCTCTACCGGCGCGGCGTCGGCATCGACATGTCGCGGGAAATGCTGACGGTGGCGCGGGCCAATCTCGACAAGGCAGGCATCGCCAATGCGCAGGTCCGCCAAGGCGACATTTTCGCGCCGCCGGTCGAGCGCGACGCCTTCGACCTCGTCACCATCCATCAGGTGCTGCACTATCTCGACGATCCGGCACGCGCCATTCGCGAGGCGGCGCGGCTGCTGCGTCCGGCGGGCCGGCTGGTGATCGTCGACTTCGCGCCGCATGCGCTGGAATTCCTGCGCGACCAGCATGCGCATGTCAGGCTGGGCTTTTCCGACCGCCAGATCTCCGAATGGTTTGCCGAGGCCGGGCTCGATCTCGAGGATGCCCAGGAATTCGAGCCGCGCGGCGGCAACGAAGCCAGGCTGACCGTCAAGCTGTGGCTCGGCCGCGACCGCCGCATGCTGATGGCCGAGCCTTCAAATGACACCCAACCCACCAAAGCGTACCCTATGGGGGAAATCGCCTGATGAACCAGTTCCGCTTTTCCCGCCGTCCCGACATTGGCGACAAGGTCCGCGTCTCCTTCGAGTTCTTCCCGCCGAAGACCGACGAGATGGAAGCCAGGCTCTGGGACACCGTCACCAGGCTGGAGCCGCTGAAGCCGAGATTCGTCTCGGTGACCTATGGCGCCGGCGGCTCGACGCGGGAGCGCACGGCGCGCACGGTCAAGCGCATCCTGAACGAGACGGCGCTGACGCCGGCGGCGCACATGACCTGCGTCGACGCCGCCCGCCATGAGGTCGATGCCGTGGTCCGCGAATTCGCCGATATGGGCGTGAAGCGCTTCGTTGCGTTGCGCGGCGATCCGGCGGCGGGTGTCGGTACGGCCTACCGGCCGCATCCCGATGGCTATGCCAATGGCGCCGAACTTGTCGGAGCGCTGAAGGACGCCGGCGATTTCGACATCTCGGTCTCGGCCTATCCCGAAAAGCATCCGGAAAGCCCCGACTTCGCCACCGACTTCGACATGCTGAAGCGCAAGGCCGACAATGGCGCGACGCGGGCGATCACCCAGTTCTTCTTCGACAACGATCTCTACGAGCGTTATGTCGAGAAGGCGCGCCGTGCCGGCATCTACATCCCGATCGTGCCCGGCATCCTGCCGGTGCACAATTTCACCCAGGTCGCCAATTTCTCGGCGCGCTGCGGCGCGCTGGTGCCGGCATGGCTGGCCGAGCGTTTCGAAGGGCTGCACAACGATCCGCAGACGCATGCGCTCGTGGCGTCTGCCGTGGCGGCCGAGCAGGTGCTCGATCTCGTCGAGCGCGGCGTCAGCGACTTCCATTTCTACACCATGAACCGGGCCGACCTGGTGTTTGCCATCTGCCATATGATCGGCATCCGCTCCCACGAAACAGAGGCAGCTGGATCCGCCGCCGCCTGAGCTTCATCGTGGTATGAAATCTGAAATGCAAAAGGCCGGGCGAAACACCCGGCCTTTCGAATTTGTGGGCTATTGCTGCTGTTCTTCCGCTCCGGCGGTTACGGAAGAACACCTATGATAAGGGCGCCAATGAAGGCAAATGCAGCACAGATCATCAATGCGTTGATTGGCCTCGTAAGTCCCATGTCATAGTCTCCTCTTCAAGAGCTATGGGTGGAGTCTAGGGGCATTTGTGCCACAGGCAAGCGGAAAATATGCTGCAATGCGACGCGATTGTGGAATTTGCGACCTGCCACCTGTCGTTAAGCGTTGAAACTCTTCGGCAAAAGCCGCTGGCAGCCTGTGAATAAATTGTGACGCCGCCGTGGCGAAAGCGAGGCATGGCAGCGCTACCAGACCTAAAGCGCGTCGTTGTCCCAAAACCGCTGCGCACTTTTGGTCGACAGGCATTAGCGCCGACCAAACAACCGCCCGTCGATCGTCACCAGGCCAAGCGCGATTAGTGCCATGCCGCAGAACTCAAACAGAGCGAGCCGCTCGCCGAGGAACAGGAGGCCGAGCAGGATGGCGCTGGCCGGGACGATGAGCGTGACCAGCGAGGCGTTGGTGGCGCCGGCCGAGGCGACGACGTTGAAATAGAGGATGTAGGCGAAGGCGGTGGAGAGCAGCGCCAGCGCCAGCACCGCCGTCCAGACCGGCGGCGAGGCCGAGAACAGGCCGGCCGGGCCATAGGTGAGCAGCACCACCGGGATCATGATGATGGTCGACGCCGTCAATTGTCCGGTGGCGATGACCGGCGAGGGCACGCCCTTGAAGCGGCGGGCAATCATCAGCGCGACGGCGTATGACAGCGAGGCGCCGATCAGCGCGAATTTCGCCCAGACCGGGCCGCCGAGCCCGGCCAGCAGGCCGGGGCCGATCATGACAGCGGTGCCGGCGATGCCGAGCCCGATGCCGGCAAGCTTGTTCCAGGAGAGCTTTTCGTCCGCTGTCAGCGCGTTGGCGAGGATCAGCGTCCAGAACGGCGTCGTCGCATTGAGCACCGAGGCGACGCCGGCGCCAAGCGCGGTCTGGCCGGCAAAGATCAGCGAGAACGGGACGACATTGTTGGCGAGCGCCAAAAGGAAAAACAGGCCGGCATGCGGGAAGGCGAGGCGGAAGGACGGACCGCGAATGCCGAGATAGAGCTGCAGTGCAATGGCCGCAATGGCAACGCGAAACAGCACCAGCACCAGCGGGTGCATTTCGGCAACGGCGATGCGGGCAAAGAAGAACGAGCCGCCCCAGATGGCGCCGAGCAGCAGAAGCTGTCCCCAGTCCCTCAGCGTCATCGGTCCGCGCTGCACGGCTGTCGTGGCTATTGCCATCGTGAACGTCCTTCCCCGCGGCATCAATGCCAGCCACTCAGGCAAAAGGCATATCGGGTCCGGCGACAAGAGCCACCCGAAACCTGATTGCTGGCAACAGTGCTGCCAGGAGGATGCGCCGCTGGGTCAGTGCCCGCCAGACACAGAATTGTTTTCTTTGGCCGCTAGCTTGGATTAATTGTGCGCAGCCGAGAAGTCAGGGGATTCGTCCATGCAGCGATTCGAGAATGCCCGCGAGGCGGCGCTGGCGCTTCGGCCGGACGATCCGGTCTACTGCTTTCGCCCGCAGGTGCTGAAGGCGGATGCCAAACAGTTCATGGGCATGTTTCCCGGCAAGACCGCCTACGCAGTCAAGACCAATGGCGAGCAGATCGTGCTCAAGGCGCTGGTCGAAGCCGGCGTCACCGCCTTCGATGTGGCCTCGCCCGGCGAGTTCGCCGCCGTGCGCGCCGTCTCACCCGACGCCGAGATGCTCTACATGCATCCGGTCAAGGCGCAGTCGGACATCAAGCTTGCGCTGGAAAAATACGCCATCCGGGTCATTTCGCTCGACCATGAGGACGAGATCACCAAGCTGACGCGGGTGGTGCGGGCGCTTGACATCGATCCGGGCTCCATCAGCGTGTTCGTGCGAATCCAGACCAAGGGTTCGGCGGCCTATGAACTGTCGAAGAAATTCGGCGCCGGGCCGGCCTATGCGGTGGAACTCGCCGAGCGGCTCAACCGCACCGGCTACAAGGTCGGCCTGTGCTTCCATGTCGGCAGCCAGATCGAGGATCCCGACACCTATGAACGGGCGCTGGCCTCCGCCGATTGGGTGCGCAACCGGCTGACCTTCGACATTGCGGGCCTCGATGTCGGCGGCGGCTTTCCCGCCGAGTACGGCCATGACCCCAATCGCAAGCAGATCGAGATGCCGTCGCTCGGCCAGATCATGTCGCGGCTGTCGGGCGACCTGAGGGAATACCAGTTCGACCAGATCCCGTTGGTGGCCGAGCCCGGCCGGGTGATCGTGGCGCGCTGCCTGTCGCTGATCGTGCGGGTGCTGCTGCGCAAGGGCAAGCGGCTCTACATCAATGACGGCATCTGGGCGTCGCTGTCGGATTCTTGGACCGGCAAGATCACACTGCCGGCCCGCTTCATCCCCGATCCGGCGATCCGCTCGCGCAATGGCGAGGAGAAGAACATCGTGCCGTTCAAGGTCTGCGGCGCGACCTGCGATTCCGTCGACATCCTGTCGCGGCCGTTCTGGCTGCCGGAAACCGTCGACACCGGCGACTGGATCGAGATCGGCCATATCGGCGCCTATTCGCTGTCGCTAAGAACCCGCTTCAACGGCTTTTATCCCGATACCTTCGTCGAGGTGACGACACCCTTCGATGAAGGCGATGCGCCGCAGGGATTCGCCAGCCTAGAGACGATGGCGGACTAAGCGACCCCGCCACCGGCCTGGATATTCTCGCCGGTCAGCCAGCGGGCCTCGTCGCTGGCCAGGAAGACCGCGACATCGGCAACGTCGCGGGGCGCGCCGATCCTGCCAAATGGAGACATGCCGGCCGCCACGGCGCGATCGCGCTCGGGAAGCAGGTCCGTGTCGGTGAAGCCAGGCGACAGCGCATTCACGGTGATGCCGCGCGGTCCGAGTTCACGCGAGAGCACACGGACGAATTGTTCGACGGCGCCCTTGCTGCCGAGATAGAGCGCCGTTTGCGTGAAGAACATCTTGGTGCCGCCGGTGGAGACCGCGATGATGCGGCCGCCGTTTCGCACACGGCGCGCTGCTTCCTGAAGCACGAAGAACGTGCCCTTGGCATTGGTGCCGAAGACATGGTCGAAATCGGCTTCGGTTGCCTCGGTCAGAGGCTTGATGACGGCGACGCCGACATTGGCAACCACGATGTCGATCGCGCCGAACTCACTCTCAGCCTCGTCAAACAGGCGATGAATATCCGAGACGCTTGATATGTCGGCCTGGACGGCCATCGCCTTTCCTCCCTTGCCGGCGATGGCGGCCACGACCTCGTCAGCGGCTTCGTGGTTGCCGACATAGTTGACGACGACGGCAGCGCCCTTGGAGGCGAGGCCTTCGGCGATGGCTCGCCCAATGCCGCGCGAACTGCCGGTGACGAGTGCGGTTTTGCCTTGCAAGGACTTGGGCATGATACGTTTCCTTCAATCATTCAGGCCCGTGCCGGTTTCATCCGACGGGTCTGCTAGTCGAGAAATAGGGCCATGCAACTGATCAGATAATGGCCTATTATCTGACTAGCTTGTTAATCTAGGGATACACAATGCGCGGTTCTGAATTCGCCGAGCTCAAGGCATTTGCCGCAATCGTGGAAGAGCGTAGTTTCGTCCGCGCCGCCGCCCGGCTGCGTGTTTCCCCGCCGGCGCTCAGCCAGTCGATCCGGCAACTGGAGGCTCGCATCGGCGTCAGGTTGCTGAATCGCACGACGCGTAGTGTTTCACCCACTGGTGCCGGCGAGACGCTGTTTGCGCGCCTTGCCGTTGCGTTCGAAGAGCTAGAGGGCGCCGTAGCGGACATTCATGCCGCGCGTGATCGACCGGCGGGTTCGCTACGAATAAACGTGCCGCGTGTTGCCGCGGTGCGGTTCATCGGCCCGATCCTTGGCGACTTCCAACGCGCCTATCCTGATATCGCGCTGACCGTCATCGTCGACGATACGCTGACCGACATTGTTCGAGGACGGTTCGATGCCGGAATCAGGCTTGGCGAGCGGCTGGAGAAGGACATGGTGGCAGTGAAACTGAGCGGGGATTTGCAGATGGCGGCGGTGGCCGCTCCCGTCTATCTCGAAAATCGGGCCATACCGCGCCATCCGCAGGAGTTGCATCAGCACCAATGCATAACATTCCAGTGGCCTGGTGGCGGCAACCTCTATCGATGGGAGTTCGCGCGCGGCAAACGGTCTCTGGAAATCGCCGTCGAGGGCAGCCTGACTGTTAACGACACCGAGCTGATGCTGAACGCGGCGCTGGGTGGAGCAGGCGTTGCCTACATGATCGACTATCAGGTCCAGTCCTGGATCAATGCGGGCAGGCTGATGAGATTTCTAGAGCCCTGGTCGCCCAGCTTTCCAGGCTTCTTCCTGTATCACCCGAGTTCGAGGCACGTCCCCCCGGCTTTGCGGGCATTTATCGACTTCGTCCGGGCAAGGAGTAGGGAATAAGGAACCCAGCTTGGGCAGATTCTACTCACAGTTTCCCCAAAAGCTCCGGCGTCGGCCAGCCGTCGACCGGCATGCCGAGCCGCATCTGTTCCTTGCGGATGGCTTCGCGGGTGTTGGTGCCCAGAATGCCGTCGACGGTGCCGACGTCATAGCCCCTGGCTTCGAGCTTGGTCTGCAATTCCTTCATCTGGTCGCCATTGAGCCCGGTTTCGGGATTGCGCGGGTCGAACTGCTTTGCCCCGGCCAGCCGGCTGGCGAAGTTGGCGGCGGTCAGCGCGTAGGTGAAGGACTGGTTCCATTCGAGATAGACGTCGAAATTGTCGTAGGCGAGGAAGGCCGGACCTTTGCGGCCCATCGGCAGCGCCAGGCCGGCCTTCAGGCCATTGTCGATCAGCGGCGTGCCATCGGGATTGGTGACGCCCCACGCGGCCCATTGAGACAGCGGCAGCTTGTTGGTGCGGCCGGTCTGCTCCCAGGGCATGTCCTCGGGCACGCGCACTTCCTCGATCCACGGCTGGTCGCGTTTCCAGCCGCGCGACAGCACCTTGTTGGCCGTGGTCATGATCACGTCGGGTACGCTGCGCCTGAGGTCGACGATGCCGTCGCCGTCGCCGTCGACGCCGCGCGCGAGATAGTCGGAAGGCAGGATCTGCGTCTGGCCGATCTCGCCGGCCCAGGCGCCGGTGACGTCGGCCGGAACGACGCCGCGATCGATCAGCGTCAACAGCGGCAGCAGTTGCGGCCGAAACAGCTGCGGGCGGCGGCAGTCATGCGACAGCGTCACCAAGGCGCTCAGCGTGTGGAAATCGCCCTGTACGGCGCCGAAATCGGTCTCCAGCCCCCAGAAGGCGGTGATGATCGGCGCCTGGACACCGAACTGCTGGTCGGCGCGCGCAAAGATTTCGGCGTATTTCTTCAGATTGGCCGCGCCCTGCTTCAGCCGGTAGGCCGAGATCATGCGGTTGGAGAACTGAATGAAGGTCTGGGCGAAGACGCCCTGGGCGCGGTCACGCGCGAGCACCTTGTCGTCGATGGTGGCGGCCTCCAGCGCGTTAAGGCCGACAGCGCCGACACCGGCTGCCTTGGCTTCCGCCGCCACGCCTTGCTTCCAGGTTTCGAAGTCGCCGCCGCATTCCTGCGCCGCCGCCGGCATCGCCGTAGCGCCGAGCAGCAGGGCCGCGAGCAGCCCGGAGCGCAGGCGGCTCTTCGACTGTTTCCGGCGTAAATATCCCAGTGGCTGCAGGTAGGTGCGCATGGGACGTCGAAAAGCAGGCGGCAGAGCCGGTGTCAACGGGTGTTCTGCCGCAGCCACTTTTTCCAGGCTGCCTCAGTGCCGTTGAAGACGTTGATATCGGACTTGCCGTTCATGCCGGGCACGATACCGGTTCCGGTGTATTGCCAGAAGGTGAAAGGGTGGCTGCCGTACTTCTGGCGGGGGTGGCCGGCCACCGAGCGCAGCCAGTAGGGATAGCCGCGGAAGGTCGCAAGGTCGTTATCGTCGAAGAAGTCGACCGAGGTGTAGATGATCGGCTTCTTGCCATAGTGCCGCTCGATCATCTCGAGAAAGGTGGTCATTTCGGCCCGCACCGTCGCTGAATCCGGGCGCAGCCGGCAGGTCGGCGATTGCGGGTTCCACTCCATGTCGAGCACCGGCGGCATGGCCGAGCGGTCGACGGGCACGTTCTGGATGAACCAGCGCGCCTGGGTGGCGGCAGGCGTGCAGAAATAGAAGAAATGGTAGGCCGCGCGCGGAATGCCATTGGCCTTGGTGCGCGACCAATGCTCGTTGAAATACTCGTCGAAACGGTCGCCGCCCTCGGTCGCCTTGATGAAGGCGAAGGAGATGCCGCTGGCCTTGGCCGTCGGCCAGTCGACCGAGGTCTGGTATTTGGAGACGTCGGTGCCGTGAACGGCATAGTTCCAAGGCGCGCCGCTATCCCATTCATGCGGCTTGGAGTCTTCGAAACGCGGTGCACGCACGGCAACCGTCGGGCTGCTGGATGGCGACATCGAGGGCACGAGATCGCCGGCGGTCGAGCAGGCGGCCAGCAGCGTCAACGTGATGAGGGCCGCGAAACGGCGCATCGCATTTCCCGAGCCGGAATCAGCCGGTCGCTGTTGGGTTGTCGTTGCAGGTGCCCCTCAGGCGATCGCCCCACAGCATCGCCTGATACGCTATTTTCGTGCATGTCGTTGTTCCAAAACCGCTGCGCACTTTTGGGCGACATGCACCAGTGATCGCCGATCATGGTTGATAACAGGTTGACGGCGCTCGACAAGAACACCGATTTTGCGGAAGCAATGGCGGCAAATCGATGACATAAATCGGGCCGCAAGCCACGGGCAGCGGAAAAGCAGGGACGGAAAGATGCGGATCGCCGTGAAGATCATCAAATGGCTGCTCGGCCTGGTCGTGTTGGCCATAGCCGCCCTGTTTACCTGGCTCTACGTCGCGCCGCCCGAACTGATCCGCGTCGGTTCCGGCTATTCCGCCAAGATTGTCTGCTCGAATGTTTTTATCGCCGGCCGTGATCCCAATGAGGTGCTTGCCATCGACGTGCAGGCGCCCGGCCATCCGCTTCTCAGGCTGATGAAGGTGTCGGTCGACAAGAACAGGGGGACCGTCTCGGCCGGGCTGCTTGGCTTCCTCGGCAAGAGCGTTGCTGTTGCGCGCGCCGGCCTGGGTTGCGCCTCGGTTCCTGATGGCGACGTCGGCAAGGCACGGCGCACGTCAATCCCTGCCGAGGCGTCGGCGGCCACCAAGGGCGATCTGTGGCCCGAGGGAGATCGAGTCGATGCCTCGCAAAATCCCGAAATCAACAAGATCCTCGACGGTGCGGCGATGACCGGCATCGGCATGCGCGCCGTGGTGGTGGTCAAAAATGGCCGCATTGTTGCGGAGCGTTATGGCGACGGCTTTTCGGCGAAAACGCCGCTGCTGGGCTGGTCGATGACCAAGACAGTCAACGCCGCGCTCGTCGGCACGCTGGTCAAGGACGGCAAGATGGCGGTGACCAATCAGGGCCTGTTCGGCTCATGGAAGGCGGACGGCCGCGCCGCCATCAGCCTTGCCGATATGATGGCGATGTCGAGCGGACTCGAGTTCAACGAGGATTATGGCGACGTTGCCGATGTGACGCGCATGCTCTACCTCGAACCGGATATGGCGGGCTTCGCCGAGGCCAAGCCGCTGACCGGCGACGTCGGCAAGGTCTTTTCCTATTCGAGCGGCACGGCGGTGATGCTGTCGCGGCTGTGGCAGGATGCTATCGGCGACAAGGACAAGGCGCTGATGTGGCCAAGGGCAGCGCTGTTCGGGCCGCTCGGCATGCAAAGCGCGGTGCTCGAAACCGACGAGGAGGGTACCTTTGTCGGCTCATCCTACCTCTATGCCACGGGGCATGACTGGGCGCGGTTCGGCCAATTCCTGCTGCAGGGCGGCGTCTGGAACGGCAACCAGATCCTGCCGGCCGGTTTCGTCGACTGGATGCGCGAACCGGCACCGGCCTCGAAAGTCTACGGCAAGGGGCAACTTTGGATCGAAGCCCCGGGGGACGAAGGAAATCCCGGCGCCGGCGTCGCCGCCGGCCTGCCCAACGATACCTACTGGATGGAGGGCCATGACGGCCAGACGGTCGCCATCATCCCGTCGGAGCAACTGGTGGTGGTGCGGCTGGGGTTGACGCCGGCCAAGCTCGGCTACCGGCCGCAGGTGATGGTCGGCGCGCTGATGAAGGCACTGCGCTAGCTCCCTTTACCCTCCCCTTGATGGGGAGGGCGGGGGCGTAGCGCCGGGCGGGGTGCCTGGCACTTCACCCCTACCCGCGCCTTCAGCGCGACCTCCCCCATCGAGGGGGAGGTAAGAGTGCGCGATCTTGACGACCGCCAGCCAGGCATAGCCGCGATAAAGCGCGCGGAAACAGAAGCTTGCGCCGGTTCGCCGAGATTCCGATTCCAAGACTTCGCGCAATGATTCACGTGGGGTGACATGGAATTTCTTGAGCCAGCCGCGCAGCAATGTCCGGAACCAGTTGGGCAAGCCTTCCTGCTGGCCGAAATCGACGACATGCAGCGAGCCGCCGGGCGCGAGTGCCGCAAGGGCTGCCGAAACCGTCTTTTCCCAACCGGGGATCATCGACAGCGAATAGGACACGAAGATGCGGTCGAAGCGCTCGACGCCGAACAGCGTCTTGGCGTCGAAATCGGTGGCGTCGCCGCGCGCCAGCACGGCGCGGCCGGACAGGCCGTCGCGGCCGATCGCCTTGCTCGCCGTCTCCAGCATCTCGGCCGAGATGTCGAGGCCGTAGAGGCGGGCGTCGGGATAGCGGCGGGCGGCAAGCGCGATGTTGCGGCCGGTGCCGCAGCCAAGTTCGAGCACTCTGCCATTCGCCGGCACATCCAGCCCGGCTATCATCTGGTCGCGGCCAAGCAGATAGTATTTGCGGGTCAGGTCGTAGATATGGCGTTGCCAGCGATAGACGCCGTCCATCAGTTCGGCATGGTCGGCCGGCAGCTCGCTCGCGCTCATGCCGCGCGCTTCACATAGAGGTGGAAGCCGCCATAGATGGCCGAGCGGTCGCGGGCCGAACAGTCGCGCGAGGCCTCGTCCTCGTAGGTCCACTGGTCGAGCAGCGAGATCGAGACGCGGCCCGGCAGCAGGCTGGGCTCGGCGGCGGTACGGAAGATGACTCGGGCGCCGACCGAGGCGGTGCGGGTGATCTCCGACCAAAGGGCATTGAGCTGGTCGTTCGTCATCCAGTCCTGCGCGTCGAGCAGGACGAAACGATCGACGGTGCTTGCGTCCTTGCCGGCCAGAAATTCGATCAGATTGGCGTGGTGGATGCCGACGCGATCGACATTGTTGCGGATCGCCTTGTAGTTGGCCTCTTCTAGATAGGCGGGCAGGGCGGCCTCACCCGGATTGGGATAGCGACGGGCGAAGGCTTGCCAAGCGAAGTAGTTGTTCTTCAGTGGAAAATCGCAAGCGAGCTTTTCCAGCCGGGCCTTCAGCACGCTGGCCATCGAACCATCGCCCGAGGTGATCAGCGAATCGTACTGCGCCGGCGGAATGCCGAGGCCGAACAGCGAAGCCTTGCGCGAGGTAGCCCAGCGCAACAGCTTCTTGTCGAAGACCGGCGCCAGCTCTTCGTTGAAGAAGCGGCGCTGGTCGGCGAGGCTCTTCGACGCCATGATACCGGCGGGATCGACGCCGAAGAATTTGGCGATGCGGTGGCCCATGGCGATGAACAGGCCGAGCAGGCCGGTCTGGTAGAAATTGCGGTCGAAGACGGTGATGCGCCGGCGGCCGGGCCAGCTGCGACGCTCCCAATAGTGGCGGCTGACCGGGTCGAGATGCGGCGCGATGAAGCGGTCATAGGCTTGCGAATTGTGGCTGGTGCCGGCGGCGCCGAAGAAACGGAACAGATCGCCCTGCGAGGGCAGATGCCGCACCGCCTCCAGCTTCATCCGGTTCAAGGCGATGTGGGCGGCGTTGAGGTCGACCGCATCGACGCGTTCAGGCGAGCGGGTGAGGTAGGCGAGGATGTTGCAGCCGCCCGACGCTATGGTGACGACGCGGTGACCCTGGCCAAGCTGCATGGCCTCCATGTCGACTTCAGGGTCTTCCCAGATCTGCGGATAGACGAGACCGGAAAACAAGAGGGCGAACAGCCGCTCCGAGATGCCGGCCTTCGACAGCGGGCGGTTCTGGTAGACGGCTTTTCCAACTTCCTTGCCGCGGCGAAAAACGAGATCCGAGGAGACGTCCGTCATGGCAAAGTGATTCCCCATTTGCTTTGCCGCAAGCGGGTAACTCAGGGGCATGACAGGCGGGTGACAGCCTGTTGACGCGAGTTCAGGCCTTGCCAAATCCCCCGGGTGTCGGCGTCGTCAGGATGACGGCGTCGCCGGCGTCGAGCACGGTCTGGTCGCAGGCCTTCAGCGTCTCGACGCTGCCGTCCTGGCGGCGGACCTTGGTCGAGCCGACCTCGCCGTCACCGCCGCCGTCGAGGCCTTGCGGCGGGCGGTTGCGGTGCGAGGACAGGATGGCGCATTCCATCTTTTCGAGGAAACGGATGGTGCGCCTGGTGCCGTCACCGGCATCCCATTTGCCTTTGCCGCCGGAGCCTTCGCGAATGTGAAAATCCTCGAGCAGCACGGGAAAGCGCAATTCCAGCACCTCCGGGTCGGTCAGGCGCGAATTGGTCATGTGGGTGTGGACGCCGGATGTGCCGGCAAAGCCGCGGCCGGAGTTCATCTGTCCGGCCGGCGAACCGGAGCAGATCGTCTCGTAATACTGGTACTGCTTGTTGCCGAAGGTCAGGTTGTTCATCGTGCCTTGCGCATTGGCCATGGCGCCCATGGCTCCGAACAGCGCGTTGGTGACATGCTGCGAGGTCTCGACATTGCCGGCGACGACTGCTGCGGGGTAGGCCGGCTTCAGCATCGAGCCGTCGGGGATGATGATGTTGATGGGCCTGAGGCACCCGGCATTCATCGGGATCATGTCCTCGACCATGACGCGGAAGGCATAGAGCACGGCGGCGCGGGCGACGGGCTCGGGCGCGTTGAAATTGTTCTTCATGACAGGCGAGGTGCCGGTGAAGTCGACGGTCGCTTCGCTCTTTTGCCGGTCGACCGTGATCTTCACCTTGATCACCTGGCCGGTGTCGGTCGGGTATTCATACTGCGAGCTGTTAGGCAGCCTTTCCAGCACGCGGCGCACGCTTTCGGCGGCATTGTCCTGGACATGGCCCATATAGGCCTCGACGACATCGAGGCCGAAATGGGAGACCATTTTGCGCAGTTCCGCCACGCCCTTTTCATTGGCGGCGATCTGCGCCTTTAGGTCGGCGATGTTCTGGTGCGGGTTGCGGGCGGGGTAGGGGTGGTCGGTGAGCAGCGTTTGCAGCTCCGCCTCGCGGAATTTTCCGCGATCGACGACGCGGAAATTGTCGAACAGCACGCCTTCCTCGTCGACCGTGGTGGCAAGCGGCGTCATCGAGCCGGGGGCAGTGCCGCCGATATCGGCATGATGGCCGCGTGAGGCTACGTAGAAGATTACTTCCTCCCCCCTTGAGGGGGAGGTGGCGGCGGAGCCGCCGGAGGGGGTCGTTGCGGCAGTGCTCGACGCTCTTGTGGTGCCTTCTGAGAGGACCCCACCCGGCCGCTGCGCGGCCACCCTCCCCTCAAGGGGGAGGGAAAACACCGGCGTCACCACGGTGATGTCGGGCAGATGCGTGCCGCCATTGTAAGGTGCGTTCAGCGCAAAGACGTCGCCGGGGTGGATGTCGCCGGAGTTCAGCCGGATGATGGTTTCGACTGAGCGATCCATTGAGCCGAGATGCACCGGCATGTGCGGCGCGTTGGCGACCAGCGCGCCGTGGCGGTCGAAGACGGCGCAGGAGAAATCCAGCCTTTCCTTGATGTTGACGGAATAGGCGGTGTTCTGCAGCGTAACGCCCATCTGTTCGGCGATCGACATGAAGAGGTTGTTGAAGACCTCCAGCATCACCGGATCGGCTTCGGTACCGAGGGCAGCCGTGCGAACTTTCCGTTCGGTGCGGCGGATGACGACGTGATTGAGGTTGGTGATTTCGGCCCGCCAGCCCGGCTCGACGACGATGGTCTGGTTCGGCTCGATGATCAAAGCGGGGCCTGCGATCAGGTTGGATGGGCGCAGATTTTCGCGACGATGGATGCCGGCCTCATGCCAGCGGCCCTCGGTGTAGATGCGCCGCGTTCCGGACGCACCCGCTTCAACCCTTGCCGGTCCGGCGGGCGCAACGGCTTCGGCCGTGGTCTCGACGATCTCGGCGCCTTCCACGCCAACGGTCTCGACGATCATCGGCTTGTCATCATAGACGAACCCGAACTGCGCCTTGTGGGCGATTTCGAAATCGCGCCTGGCCTGGAAGATCGAGTCGCCTTCGAAATTCACCGGCAGCGTGGTGTCGGTGCCGTCATAGCGGATGTGCAGCACCGGCTTTGCCGCAATCTTGTCCTCGGCGATGCCTTGCGCTACCAATTCGGCGATGACGGCTTTTTTCAACGTGCCGATGAGGCTGCCCATCTGGGTCCTGGATTCTTCGGCAAGCGGCTTCAGGAGCGCCTGCTGGCGCGACGCGAAAACCGACGACAGGCCGATACCATAGGCTGAGAGCAGACCGGAGAAGGGGTGGATCAGTACCGCCTCCATGCCGAGCGCGTCGGCAACCAGGCAGGCATGCTGGCCGCCGGCGCCGCCAAAACAGTTCAAGAGATATTCAGTGACGTCATAGCCGCGCTGCACGGAGATCTTCTTGATGGCATTGGCCATGTTTTCCACCGCGATGGTGACGAAGCCTTCGGCGACGGCTTCCGGCGTGCGGCCATCGCCGATTTCGACGGCCAGCGCAGCGAATTTTTTGCGCACGGCGGCCACATCGAGCGGCTGGTCCTGGCCTGGGCCGAAAATTGCCGGGAAGAAATCGGGCTGCAGCTTGCCCAGCATGACATTGGCGTCGGTGACGGCCAGCGGGCCGCCGCGCCGGTAGGCGGCGGGGCCAGGATTGGCGCCGGCGGAATCCGGGCCGGCGCGGAAACGGCCGGCTTCGTAGTGCAGGATCGAGCCGCCGCCGGCAGCGACGGTATGGATGCGCATCATCGGCGCACGGATGCGCACGCCGGCGACCTCGGTGTCGAAGGCGCGCTCATACTCGCCGTCATAATGGGCGACGTCGGTCGAGGTGCCGCCCATGTCGAAACCGATGACTTTCTCGAATCCGGCGAGTTTCGCCGTCTCGACCATGCCGACGACACCGCCGGCCGGGCCGGACAGCAGCGCGTCCTTGCCCTGAAACATGTCGGCGGCGGTAAGCCCGCCCGACGACATCATGAACATCAGGCGAGGGTTCTCCCTCCCCCTCGAGGGGAGGGTGGCGGCGAAGCCGCCGGGTGGGGTCGCCGCGGCAGTGCTCGACGCTTTGGTGGTGCCTCCTGAGAGAACCCCCTCTGTCGGCTTTGCCGACTGCCCTTCGCTATGGCTCCGGGCGTTCGTCGCTGAAAAAGCCAAATCGTTGGCTTTTTCTCGGCCTTTGGCCGACCGCTCCTCACCCCCCACAAGTGGGGAGATTGGCGTCGCGCCCAGTTCTCCCGCCACCCTTTGCACATAGCGCGACAGGATCGGCGACAGATAGGCATCGACCACGGTGGTGTCGCCGCGGCCGACCAGTTTGATCAGCGGCGAGACTTCATGGCTGACCGAGACTTGGCTGAACCCGATCTTGCGGCAGACTTTCGCCACCGCCTTCTCGTGGTCGGGATATTTCCAGGCATGCATGAAGACGATGGCCACCGCATCGATGCCGTCGGCCTTCGCCTGTTCGATGGCGGGCCGGCAGGCGGCGATGTCGAGCAAGCGCTCGACCTCGCCATTGGCGCGCACACGCTCGTCGATCTCGATCACTCGCTCGTAGAGCTGTTCGGGAAGGATGATCTCCTTGGCGAAGATGTCCGGCCGCGCCTGATAGGCGATCTTCAGCGCGTCGCGAAAGCCCTTGGTGATGAGCAAAAGCACACGGTCGCCCTTGCGCTCCAGCAGCGCATTCGTGGCAACGGTGGTACCCATCTTGACGTCACCGACCAGGCCCGGAGGAATAGCGGTGCCGGATTTCAGCCCCAGAAGCTCGCGGATGCCGGCTATGGCCGCGTCGGGATAGGCTTCGGGATTTTCCGACAGGAATTTCCTGGGATGCAAACCGCCTTGCGGATCACGTCCGATCACGTCGGTAAAGGTGCCGCCGCGGTCGATCCAAAAATCCCATTTCTTGTCCACGCAGAACTCCGGCATTGCATTTGGGTCCAGACTGTTAGTTCGGCATCGCCCGGCCCGCAATCGGTAGTGCGCGGATGTTACATCAGGAAACGCAACGTTACGAAACTCATGGCCGTTTGATGCATTTTGCCTTCGACCGTTCACCGCAACGTGAGCGTGTGTTGAAGGAGAGATGTCATGAAAAAGCTCATTCTTGCTTCCGTTTCCGCCCTGGCCCTGTTCGGCGTTGCCGCCTGCAGCGACAGCGGTACGGATAACACCACCACCCAGAGCACCAATCCGCCAGCCGCCGAGCCCATGAAGCCGGCGACGCCGGATGCACCGAAGCCTGCAGAACCGGCTCCGGCAACACCTGCTCCTGCCCCCGCGCAGTAGCAGCAGTCCCGGTCACTTTGACGTGACGAGAGAGGAGGCCGGCTCCGCGCCGGCCTTCCTGCGTTTAGGTCGATTCGGGGCTCAAGGGCCTTGAACCGGCTCTTTTCTACGGTTTGGGATCTGGCGCGTCGGTTGCTTGCGCAAATCGATCCACTCTGCGGCGCTGTCTTGGCTTGATAGCAATGGCCGGCGGCCCTAATAAGCGCTCATGTCGATTTGGGATCGCCTCGGCGACTTCATCAACCGCGTTTCATCTTCAGCCACGTCCGGTGTAGCCGATGTGGTCGAGGCCGTGCGCACGGTTTTCTCCGGTGACGCTGATCTGCGCCGGCGCGTCGCCTTCTCTGTGGCGATGATTGCGCTGTCGGCCAAGATGGCCAAGGCCGATGGCATCGTCACCCAGGACGAGGTTCGCGCGTTCCAGGAAATATTTGAGGTGCCGCGAGAACAGACCCGCAATGTGGCGCGGCTTTACGATCTGGCCAAGCGCGACGTCGCCGGGTTCGAGACCTATGCCGAGAGTATGGCGCAGATGTGCGGCTCGGGCCATTCGAACTGCGTCATGCTGGAAGACATACTCGACGGTCTGTTCCATATCGCCAAGGCGGACGGGCTGGTGCAT
This sequence comes from Mesorhizobium sp. M0862, assembly GCF_040319795.1. Lineage (NCBI taxonomy): Bacteria > Pseudomonadati > Pseudomonadota > Alphaproteobacteria > Hyphomicrobiales > Phyllobacteriaceae > Mesorhizobium > Mesorhizobium sp. M0862. The sequence continues at coordinate 54,568 of NZ_JAMYOJ010000018.1, read as the reverse complement.
GAGCGCGAAGGGATTTTCCTGCACCGTATTGCCGAGATTTTCCGCATCGACGAGGTGCACTACGAGGCCATCATGGCCAGGCACGTCAATCTCGGCGCCGGCGATCCCTATATCGTGCTCGGCATTGAGCGCGGCAAACCGTTCGAGGAGGTCAGGAAGCGATACCGCAAGCTGGTCTCCGACAATCATCCGGACCGGCTGATCGCGCGCGGCCTGCCGCAGGAATTCATCAAGATTGCAACGACCAGGGTCGCGGCGATCAACGCGGCCTATGAAATGATCGAGCGGGGCCTCAGGCACGCATGAGCGGCTTCCCGCCCGACGAGCCAAGCGCGGAGGTCAGGGTATCGCCGAATTTCGGCCCGCGGCGCGAAACGCTCAGGCCCGACATGATCGTGCTGCACTATACCGGCATGGCGACGGGTGCTGCCGCCGAAGCCTGGTTGTGCGACCCCGCAAGCGAAGTCTCGTCGCACTACCTCGTCCATGAGGATGGCCGCATCATCCAAATGGTGCGCGAAAGCGACCGCGCCTGGCACGCCGGTGCAAGTTCCTGGTTCGGTCGTCGCGACATCAACTCCTGTTCGGTCGGCATCGAAATCGTCAATCCCGGCCATTCGCTCGGCTATTCGGCCTTTCCCAAGCGGCAGGTGGAAGCGGTGATCGGGCTTTGCCTTGGTATCATCGAACGCCATTCCATTGCGGCGCAAAGGGTGCTTGCCCATTCCGACATCGCGCCGGGGCGCAAGATCGACCCGGGCGAGAAATTCCCCTGGAAGGCGCTGTTTGCGGCCGGGGTCGGCCATCTCGTGCCTGCGGCGCCGGTCCGGCGCGGCGCGGCGCTGAAAGCCGGCGATACCGGCGCCGAGGTCGAGACACTGCAGTCGATGCTGGCGCTCTATGGCTATGGCGTCGAGATATCAGGTGTCTTCGACCGCCAGACCGAAATCGTCGTCGAAGCTTTTCAGCGGCATTTCCGACCGCGCCTGGTGGATGGTGTCGCCGACGGCTCTACGTCTAGCACGCTGCAAAGCCTGCTGACTTCCCTTACGTCAGTTGCCTCTAAATAATCTTTTTCTGATATTCAAGTTACAGCCTGTCACTGAAAGTGAATTGCCTCGCCTTGTTCGACACAAATTCCGCCCTCAAAGGCGGTTCGTGCAAGTTATCGGACCTCCAGCCCCCCGGATGCTCCGATATTGATTAGGCGTTGCTGCGTGAAGATCTTCGCGCGGCCAAACAGAACGGGACCACATGCAGAAATTGACCGTTGTAACGGCAGCTATTGCTGCCGGCGTAATGACTTTTACCTTCAGCACGGCCGATGCCGCACCACTGAGCCAGAGGGCAGACCAGGGCTTCATCGCCGCACCCGCCAAGGCCACCATGACGAAAGCAAACCCGAAAGCAAAAAGAGCAACCACCGCGAATGTGCGCAAAGCAGCCGTGGTGAAGGCCAGAAAAGCCACGGCCAAGAGGCATTTTAAGCGCAACAGGAAGAGCGTCGACCTGACGACGACCGCATCGATCCGCCCAAGCACCGCTGCGGAGTCGACTGCGGCAGCCGCGCTTGGCGACCAGTATTCGGCAATCATTGCCCGCTATGCTGCGGCCGAAGGCGTGCCGGTGTCGCTGGCCCAGGCGGTCATCAAGATCGAGAGCAACTACCGGCCGAACATCGTCGGCAGCGCGGGTGAAATCGGCCTGATGCAGATCAAGCCGGCAACGGCGCGGATGATGGGGTATAGCGGCTCGGCCAAGGGTCTATTCGATCCCGACACCAACATCAAATACGGCATGAAGTACCTTGCCATGGCGCGCAATCTCGGCGGCGGCACCACCTGCGGCACGATCCTGAAATACAATGCCGGCCATGCCGCGACGCGGATGAACCCGGTGTCGGCGGCCTATTGTGGCAAGGTCAAGGTGCAGTTGGCGGCATTGGGATCGCCGGCATAAGTCTGCTTTTTCATTTGCGTTTTGGAACGTGAACCCCTTTATACGCTCTGCCAGCTGGCCGGGCGGCCGCACCCGCAAAGCCGAAAGGCTGCGGGTGAGGAAAGTCCGGGCTCCATGGAGACACGGTGCCGGTTAATGGCCGGCGGGGGCGACCCCAGGGAAAGTGCCACAGAAAGCAAACCGCCACGATTTATCGGGGCAAGGGTGAAAGGGTGGGGTAAGAGCCCACCGCGCGACTGGCAACAGGAGCGGCACGGTAAACCCCACCGGGAGCAAGACCGAATAGGGACGGTGCGAGGGGAAACCTTCGAGGGCTGTTTCCGGCTCACCGTCCGGGTAGGTTGCGTGAGGCGCATGGCAACATGCGCCCAAGATGAATGGCCGCCACGTTCTCGCCCCGAAAGGGGCGAGGGCCATACAAAACCCGGCTTACAGGCCAGCTGGCAATTTCTCCCCCATATCGCGATTAATCCTTTGGATCAGCAGTCTGCGCCTTCGGGCGCAGCTGGCGATTCAGGTGCTTGAGCGATTGAATCAAGTACGCATGCTGGGGTCGAGACAAACGCATCCTTGAAGCTGGTACGATTTAATCGTACCATGATTGTCATGGTTTGATCAGGAGCGCATCATGGGTCACGTCGACAAACGCAGTATCACGCTTTCGCCGGAACTGGCGGCGGCGGTCGACGATGTCGTGGCCGCCGGCGAATATGCCTCGGCCAGCGAAGTCATCCGTGATGCGCTGCGGCAATGGAAAGACCGCCGCGATCTTCTCGGCTACACGGTCGAGGAATTGCGCAGGCTGGTTCAGGAGGGGATCGACAGCGGACCGGCGGTGGACGGCCAGCCCTTCATGGACCGGCTGCGAGCCAAATATCAGAGGATGTCGGAAGCTGCAGGCTCGGAAGAGTGAAATATCGGCTGCTTCCTCAGGCGATATCAGATGTCGAAGGCATCGGTGACTACATTGCGGAACATAGCCCAAAGGGAGCCATGCGCCTTGTGGACGCTTTGGAGAGGCGCTGGACACTGCTCACCTTGCACCCGTTCTCAGGTGCGCCGCGCGATGATATCGCGCCCGGCATTCGTCATCTGATCGTCGGCGAATATGTCACTCTGTATCGCATGGGCGAAGACGCGATCGAGATCGTCCGCGTTTTGCACGGCAGGCGCGATATTGGCGCCGACGACTTGGTGACCTAACCGCCAGCTCAGATGCCGATGTTGTCCAGCGATGCCTCGATCGCCTGCCAGAGTTCTTCCACCGGCTCGCAGCCCACCGACAGGCGCACGAAGCCGGGCGGAACCGAATCTCCTCGCTTGGCCCGCCGCTCGGCGGAGGTGTGGACACCCCCGAACGACGTTGCCGCCTGCATCAGCGTGCAGTTGTTGATGAAATCCTCGGCCTTTTCCTGGGAGAGGAGTTCGAAGGACATGAGGAAGCCGAAGCGCTCCATCTGCGCCCGGGCGAGGTTGTGCGACGGGTCGCCCTCCAGCCCGGGGTAGCGCAAGCCGCTAACGGCGCGATGGTTTTTCAGGCGCTTCGCGATCACCTCGGCAGAAGAACACATGCGGTCGAAGCGTACCTCCAGCGTCTCCAGGCCGCGATGCACCAGCCAAGCCTCGAACGGGCCGGGAATGCCGCCCGCGGTCTCGCGCCAGCCGGTGACGTCCGCGATGATGTCTGGATTGCGGCTGGCGACATGGCCGAACAGCACGTCGGAATGCCCGTTGGCCGCCTTGGTGTCGGCAGCAACGACGATGTCGGCGCCGAGATCGAGCGGGCGCTGGCCGAACGGCGTCATCGTGGTGTTGTCGACGACGACGATCGCACCCGCTTGGTGCGCGACTTCGGCGACGGCTGTGATGTCGCAAATGTCCAAGCGCGGATTTGACGGGGTTTCAACGTAGACAAGGCGGTAGCCGTCGAAGCCGCCGTCGAGGAATGTAGATGTCGGCCGCAGATCATAGGCGACGCCGAAGGGCTTGAGGAAACGTTCGGCCAGCGCGCGTGTGGCATGGTAGCCGTCCGAAGGCAAAAGCACGCGGTCGCCGGATTTCAACAGGCCGAAAAACACCGCCGAGATTGCCGCCATTCCGGATGGGAAGCTGACGCATGGCGCGTCTTCGAGATGCGCCAGCATGTGCTCGACTGCATCCCAGGTGGCGTTGCTGTAACGGCCGTACTGACTGTAGCCGGCGCCGTCGCCCGGGTTGTGGAAAATAGCGGCCATGGTCAGCGGCAATGGGATGGGGTCGCCTTTGGCAAGTCCGTCGCGCCGCAGATGGGCAAGGGAGGCCGCGCGGGACCTGGCTGTTTCGGGCATGGATTTCTGACCTTGTTGCTCAGCGAAAAGACTGACGACGCTATTCGCGGCAGTGATGCGCGGCAAGCCGCTTCCGCTTGGGCCAGCCCGCTCTAAACGGTTCGTTAGGCTTAATGGGAGATAAAGACGGGAGTGTTGTCAGAGCTGCTCTCACCGGTTGTGGCGCGCGCGTTTGTGAAGCCTGTTCCCGTTGACGCCCATAGTGCCCCATGATATCCCATTTCGATACCAAAGCCTTCGTTCCGCGTCAGGGTAAAGCGTACGCCAATCGGGCAGCTGCGGCGGCTGTGCGTTTGCGGGGTTTTGCCGCTGGGATCGAAGCGGATTTTCGGCAGGGGACGCGCTTCGGCGCGGACGAAAACATGGAGAGGGGTGCGGCGGCGGAAGCGGCTGCAGCGTGTCATGGACCGGTTTCTGTCAAGCGCGGTGAACAGGATCGATGCGAAGGGGCGGGTCTCCGTTCCGGCGCATTTCCGCGCGGTCGTGCAGAAGCGCGGCTATTCGGAGCTCTACGCGCTGCGCGGACTGGACGTGCCTGCGATGGATGTCGGCGGGCTCGATCTGCTCGACCGCTACGAGCAGCGCATCGCGCTGGAAGACCCTTTTTTGCAGACGGCGGACGATATGTCGTTCTTCTGCCATGGCGACGGGACGTTCCTGAAGCTCGATCAGGATGGCCGCATCACGATGAGCGATTTCATCCGCGAGCATACGGGCATCACGAGCGAAGTGGCCTTTGTCGGCCGCGGCAATTTCTTTCAAGTTTGGGAGCCTGGACGGCTGGCCGCCTATGGGGCGCAGGCGCGAGCCAGACTTTTGCAGCTTCGGCAGGGGACGAAGGCTCACGAGGGCAAGGCTGGGGAGCGACCGGAGTGATGGCGGATCACGGCGATGATCTCAGCGCCGTTGGCGGACCGGTCCGCCACATTCCGGTCCTCCTTGCCGAAGTGTTGGAAGCGCTCTCGCCCAAAGCCGGCGATGTGATCGTCGACGGCACGTTCGGCGCTGGCGGCTACACCAAGGCGATCCTGGCGAGCGGCGCCTCGGTGGTGGCGATCGATCGCGATCCCGATGCGATTGCCGCCGGGCGCGGCCTGGAACAGCAATCCGGCGGCAGGCTAAGGCTGGTGCAGGCGCCGTTCTCGACGCTGGACGAGCAGGTCGAAAGCGCCGACGGCGTTGTGCTCGACATCGGCATTTCCTCCATGCAGGTCGACCAGCCCGAGCGCGGCTTTTCGTTCCGCACGGACGGGCCGCTCGACATGCGCATGGCGCAGGCGGGCTTGAGTGCTGCCGACGTCGTCAATTCGTTCAAGATAGGCGACCTTGCCCGCATCTTCGGCTTCCTCGGCGAAGAGCGGAATGCCGGGCGCATCGCCCGCATGATCGAGTCACGCCGCGAAAAACGCCCGTTCGAGCGCACGCTCGATCTCGCCGACGCCATCGAAACGCATATCGGCCGCGCGCCGAAGGACAAGATTCATCCGGCCACCCGCGTCTTCCAGGCGCTGCGCATTTTCGTCAATGACGAGCTGGGCGAATTGGCCAAGGCTCTGGTGGCGTCCGAGCGGGTATTGAAGCCCGGCGGGCGGCTTGCCGTGGTGACGTTCCATTCGTTGGAAGACCGCATCGTCAAGCGCTTCATCGCCGACCGCGCCGACGTCGCCACCGGCTCACGTCATTTGCCCGAGGCGCACGCGCGCACCGCGACCTTCCGCAAGGCCGGTGGCGGCGTGACGGCAGGCGATGCGGAAGTCGCTGCCAATCCGCGGGCGCGCTCGGCCAGGCTGCGTGCCGCCATCCGCACCGAGGCGCCAGCGCGCGCCGGTGATCTCACCATTTTCGGACTTCCAAAACTTCCCGGCATCCAGGCGCCGCGAGAGAGGTGAATACGTGTTTCGAACCAGCGACATAGTCCTGATCGCCGTCATGGTCTCGGCCGCGGCCCTGACCTACAAGGCCAAGCGTGAGGCCGAGGAACAGCTGGCTTCGGTGCAGAAGATCGAGGCGCAGATCCGCTATGAGGAGGACACGATCGACCTGCTCAAGGCCGACTGGAGCCTGCTGACCCAGCCGTCACGCCTGCAGAAGCTGGCTGAAATCTACAAATCGCAGCTCGCACTCGAGCCGGTCAATGCGCGGCAGATCGTCGGGCTCGACGACCTGCCGGCAAAACCGCTCAACATCGAGGACCTGTCGTCGCAGCGGCTTGGCGGCATGGCCGACAATTCCGGCAAAGGACCAGCCGACAAGGATCCCGTGGTGACCGGAGCCATCGTCCAATGATCGCTGGATTTCCAATGCGCGCCAAACTTCCGTCGGTCGGCAAATTGCTGAAGCGCCGCGCACGGACCGGCGAGGACGGCTCCATCGTGGTCGAAGGCGCGCGCAAGGCGACCGGCGGCAAGGCCAAGACCCGCATCGTGATGACGATGGCGGTGTTCTTCGGCATTTATTCGACCATCGCCGGGCGGCTGGTCTATCTCGGTTTCCAGTCCCCCGACATGTCGAATGGGCCGCAAAGCCGGGTGACGGCGTCGCGTCCCGACATCGTCGACCGCAACGGCGAGGTGCTGGCGACCGACATCAAGACGGCATCGCTGTTTGCCGAGCCGCGCCGCGTCGTCGATGCCGACGAGGCGATCGAAAAGCTGTCGACCATTCTGCCAGATATCGACCCCGAGCAGACCTATCACAAGCTGAAAAGCGGCGCCGGCTTCGTCTGGCTGCAGCGGCAGCTGACGCCCAAGCAGCAGGCCGACATCATGCAGCTCGGCATTCCCGGAATCGGCTTTCGCACCGAAAAGCGCCGCTTCTATCCTGCCGGCGTGACCTCGTCCTACATTGTCGGCCTCACCAACATCGACAATCAGGGCATCTCCGGCATGGAGAAGTACATTGACGAGCAGGGCCTGAGCGACCTGCAGGCCTCAGGCTTGGCGATCGCCAAGGACCTGAAGCCGGTTCAGCTGTCGATCGACCTGCGCGTCCAGCATGTGGTGCGCGACGAGATTGCCGCCGGCCTCGAGCGCTATCGCGCCATGGGCGCCGGCGCCGTCGTGCTCAACATCAAGACCGGCGAAGTGGTGGCGATGGCCTCGGTGCCGGATTTCGATCCGAACAATCCCTTCAATGCGCAGGACAAGGATCGGCTGAACCGCATGTCGGCCGGCCTCTACGAGATGGGATCGACCTTCAAGAGCTTCACCTCGGCCATGGCACTCGATTCCGGCAAAGCGAATATGAACAGCCGTTTCGACGCCTCGCACCCAATCCGGGTCGGCCATCAGGCCATCCACGATTTCCACGGCAAGAACCGCGTGCTGTCATTGCCGGAGGTGTTCCTTTACTCCTCCAATATCGGATCGGCCCGTGAGGCCGAAATGGTCGGCATCGAGGGGCACCGCGAATTCCTGCATCGTCTTGGCCTTCTGGACAGGATGCAGACCGAACTGCCTGAAGTCGCCCGCCCGACCGAACCGAAGGTCTGGAAGCAGGTTAACTCCTTCACCATCGCCTTCGGCCATGGCGTGTCGACGACGCCGCTGCAGGCGGCCGTCGGCTGCGCGGCGCTGATGCAGGGCTACCTGATCCCGCCGACTTTCCTGGTCCGCAGCGAGCAGGATGCCATGGCGGTGGCCAAGAGAGTGGTCAGCGAAAAGACTGTGGAGGGCATGCGCTACCTCTATACGCTCAATGCCGAGAAGGGCTCGGCCAGAAACGCCAGGGCCCCCGGCTACCGCGTTGGCGGCAAGACCGGAACCGCCGAGAAGGTGATCAATGGCCGCTACTCGAAGGAACTGAATTTCAACACCTTCGTCGCTGCCTTCCCGATGGACGATCCGCAATATCTGGTGTTTACGATCGCTGACGCTCCGCACCCGGAAAAGCCCGGGATGACCGACGTTGCCGCCAACAATGCGGGTGTCATGGCCGGAAACATCATCAGGCGGGCAGCCGCCATGCTTGGCGTGAAGCCAGATTTCAGCCATGAAAATGGCGCAACGCTGGTTTCCTATCAGTGATTCTTAGGGCGCGCCGGCAACTGCGCGCCATTTTGTTGAGATAAACGGGGTTCGATGCACCTGAGAGATTTAGCCGGTGTCCTGCCTGTCGAGGGAACATCTTCCCGCGATGTGGAGGTAACCGGGATTTCGTCGGATTCCCGCACGGTCAAGACCGGCGTGGTCTTTTTCGCGCTCGCCGGCAGCAAGGCGGATGGTTCGGCCTATGCCGCCGATGCGGCAAAGCGCGGCGCAGCGGCGGTTGTCGTGGGCAAGGCCAGCGCCGTTTCCGGCCTGTCCGTCCCGGTGCTCAGCGTCGACGACCCACGCCTGGCGCTGGCGCTGAGCGCGGCACGTTTCTTCGGCAGCCAGCCGGAGACCATGGTCGCGGTTACCGGCACCGCAGGCAAGACCTCGGTCGCCGCCTTCACCAGGCAGATCTGGGAGCAGGCCGGCTTTGCCGCCGCGTCCATCGGCACCACCGGCGTGGTGGCGCCGGGCCGCAACGATTACGGTTCGTTGACCACACCCGATCCAGTGGCTTTGCACCAGTTGCTCAAGGAATTGGCGGAGGCCGGCGTCACACACGCCTCGATGGAGGCTTCCAGCCATGGTCTCGACCAGCGCCGTCTCGATGGCGTCAAGCTCGCCGCGGGCGGTTTCACCAATCTCGGCCGCGACCATATGGACTATCATCCGACGGTCGAGGACTACCATCGCGCCAAATTGCGCCTGTTCGACACGCTGCTGCCGAAAGGCGCGCCGGCGGTCATCTTTGCCGACGATCCGTGGTCGGCGCCGACCATCCAGGCTGCGCAGGCCGCGGGGCTCAATGTGCTGACTGTCGGCCGCCATGGCGATTTCCTGCGCCTGAAGCGGGTCGAGCACGAGCGCCACCGCCAGCGCGCCGAGGTCGAAGCCGACGGCGTGCTCTACGAGATCGACCTGCCGCTCGCCGGCGACTTCCAGATCGCCAACGCCCTGGTTTCGGCCGGGCTGGCCATTTCCACTGGAACGCCGGTCGCCAAAGCTTTGATGGCATTAGAGAAACTTCAGGGGGCACCGGGACGGCTCGACCTTGTCGGCGCCACCGCCAATGGCGCGCCCGTCTATGTCGACTATGCCCACAAGCCGGATGCGCTGGAAAATGTGCTGGCCGCCGTGCGCCCGTTCACCACCGGCCGCGTCATCGTCGTGTTCGGCTGCGGCGGCGACCGCGACCGGGGCAAGCGGCCGATCATGGGCGAGATCGCCACGCGGCTCGCCGATGTCGTCATCGTCACCGACGACAATCCGCGCTCGGAAGTGCCGGAAACGATTCGTGCCGCGATCCTGGCAGCCGCACCCGGCGCCATTGAAATCGGCGACCGCCGCAAGGCGATCCACGAAGCGGTCGCCATGCTCAAAGCGGGCGATACGCTGATCGTTGCCGGCAAGGGCCATGAAGAGGGCCAGACCATCGGCGCCGAGACGTTTCCGTTCTCCGACCACGAAGAAGTCCGCTCGGCGCTGCGGGAGCGGGCCGCATGAGCGTGCTCTGGACTTCCGAGGCGCTGGTCGACGCCATGGGCGGTCGGCCGCTTGGGCCGATGCCGGAGGGAATTTCGGGGATCTCGATCGACAGCCGCAGCCTGCAGCCGGGCGACGCCTTCTTCGCCATCAAGGGCGAGGCGATGGACGGCCATGACTTCGCGACCGCGGCGATCAAGGCCGGCGCCGGCGTTCTGGTCGTCGCCGAAGGTAAATTGCCGTCGCTTGGGCGGCTGACGGCGCCGATGATCGTCGTGCAGGATGTGCTGGCAGCACTGGAGAAACTCGGTGTTGCCGCCCGCGCCCGTTCCAACGCAAAAATCATCGCGGTGACCGGATCGGCCGGCAAGACCACCACCAAGGAGGCGCTGCGTCATGTGCTGTCGGCCGTCGGCACGGTGCATGCTTCGGCGCAGTCCTTCAACAATCATTGGGGCGTGCCGCTGACGCTGGCGCGCATGCCGGATGATTGCAACTATGCTGTGTTCGAGATCGGCATGAACCATCCCGGCGAGATCCGGCCGTTGGTCAAGATGGTCCGGCCGCATGTCGCCATCGTCACGATGATTGCCGCGGCGCATCTCGGCTTCTTCAGAAATCTCGACGAGATCGCCAAGGCCAAGGCCGAGATTTTCGAAGGCATCGAGCCCGGCGGTGCGGCCTTGCTCAACCGCGACGATGCGCGCTGGAAGCTGCTCGACAAGATGGCGCGGGCCGCCGGCGTCGAACATGTCTTTGGCTTCGGTGAGAACGCCCGCTCGACCTACAAGCTCACCAAATGCGAGCTGCATGCTGATCATTCCGACATTGCCGCCAGGATCGGCGGGCAGGATGTCGTTGCCCGGATCGGCGCGCCCGGCCGCCACATGGTACAGAATGTGCTCGCCGTTCTTGGCGCGGCGTATCTCGTTGAAGCTGACATCGCAAAGGTGGCAGAAGCGCTGGCCGATCTCTCTGCGGAGCGTGGCCGCGGCAAGCGCCATGTGCTGCGCCATCCCAAGGGACCGATCACACTGATCGACGAGAGCTACAACGCCAATCCGGCCTCGATGGCTGCTGCCATGGCGCTGCTCAATGCGACGCCTGTCACGGGCGAGGGCCGGCGCATCGCCGTGCTCGGCGACATGCTCGAACTCGGCGACCATTCGGCCAAGCTGCATGCAGCCCTGGCCGAACTGATCGTCGGGACCGGCACGCACACGGTCTTTCTCGGCGGCCCGGAAATGCGGGCGCTGGCAGACATCCTGCCCGACGAGATCAAAACGGAATACCGCGCCGGCGCCGAGGAATTGAAGCCGCTGCTGCTGTCGACGCTGGAGGCCGGCGACGTGGTGATGATCAAATCGTCGAAAGGCATCGGCTTTTCAAAGCTGGTCGAGGCCTTGCTCGGCAAATATCCGGCGGAAGCCGCAGGCACGAAACAGAACTAGTCCGGGGAACGGAATCGTATGTTTACATTGCTCGTCGATTTTGCGGACAAGGTCTCGGTCTTCAATGTCTTCCGCTACATTACCTTCCGCACCGGCGGTGCGCTGATCACCTCGGCGTTGATCGTCTTCATCTTCGGGCCGACCATCATCAATTCGCTGAGGCTGCGGCAAGGCAAGGGCCAGCCGATCCGTGCCGATGGCCCGCAGACGCATTTCAAGAAGGCCGGCACGCCGACCATGGGCGGGCTGATGATCCTGTGCGGCATCGTCGGCTCGTCGCTTCTATGGGCGAACCTCTCCTCGATCTATGTCTGGGTGGTGCTCTTGGTGACGCTGGGCTTCGGTTCGATCGGCTTTTACGACGACTATCTCAAGGTAACCAAGCAGTCGCATCTCGGCTTTTCCGGCAAGGCGCGGCTGGCGTTGGAATTCGTCATCGCCGGCATCGCCGCCTGGGCGATCATGCATAATGGCCAGGCGCCGTTCTCGTCGTCGCTGACCTTCCCCTTCGCCAAGGAATTCATCATCAATCTCGGCTGGTTCTTCGTGCCGTTCTCCTGCTTCGTCATCGTCGGCGCCGGCAATGCGGTGAATTTGACCGATGGCCTCGACGGGCTGGCGATCGTGCCGATCATGATTGCGGCGGCATCCTTCGGCGTCATCGCCTACCTCTCCGGCAATGCGGTGTTCGCCGAATACCTGCAGATCCATTTCGTGCCCGGCACCGGCGAGCTGGCCGTCGTGCTCGGCGCCGTCATCGGCGCCGGCCTCGGCTTCCTCTGGTTCAACGCGCCACCGGCGGCGATCTTCATGGGCGACACCGGTTCGCTGGCCATGGGCGGCCTGATCGGCACGGTCGCGGTCGCTACCAAGCACGAGATCGTGCTGGTCATCGTCGGCGGATTGTTTGTCGTGGAAATCCTGTCGGTCATCATCCAGGTCGGCTACTTCAAGATGACCGGCAAGCGCGTGTTCCTGATGGCGCCGATCCATCATCATTTCGAAAAGCTCGGCTGGACCGAAAGCCAGGTGGTGATCCGCTTCTGGATCATCGCCGTCATCCTGGCGCTGGTCGGCCTGTCGACCCTCAAGCTGAGATAGGAACCCGCTTGATTCCCGCCGCATCCTTTTCGGGCAAACGCGTTTCGCTCTTCGGGCTCGGTGGCTCGGGGATCGCCACGGCGCGCGCGCTGATCGAGGGCGGCGCCGACGTGTTGGCGTGGGACGACAATCCCGATAGCGTCGCCAAGGCCGCTGACCAAGGCATTGCGACCGCCGATCTGCGCGGCGCCGACTGGTCGAAATTCTCGGCCTTCGTGCTCTCGCCCGGCGTGCCGCTGACGCATCCCAAGCCGCACTGGACGGTGGAGTTGGCGCGTGGTTCCGGCGTCGAGGTGATCGGCGATATCGAATTGTTCTGCCGCGAGCGGATTGCGCGCGCGCCTGATGCGCCGTTCATCGCTATCACCGGCACCAACGGCAAGTCGACGACCACGGCGCTGACCGCGCATATCCTCAAATCGGCAGGGCGCGACACGCAGATGGGCGGCAATATCGGCCGGGCCATCATGACGCTCGATCCACCGCAGGCTGACCGGGACTATGTCGTCGAGTGTTCGTCCTACCAGATCGATCTCGCGCCCTCGATCAACCCGACGGCCGGCATCCTGCTCAACCTGACGCCCGACCATCTCGACCGCCACGGCACCATGCAGCATTACGCTTCGATCAAGGAGCGGCTGGTTGCCGGCAGCGAGACGGCGATCGTCGGCGTTGACGATTCCTGGTGCGCGCAAATCGCCGACCGGCTGGAGAGGGCGGGCCGGGAGGTGATCCGCATCTCCAAGCGGCTGCCGCTGACCGACGGTTATTTCGCAGACGGTTCCGATCTGATGGAAGCCGTCCATGGCCGCTACAGCCGCGTCGCCTTCCTCGAAGGCATCGGTTCGTTGCGCGGCCAGCACAATGCGCAGAACGCGCTTGCCGCTGTTGCCGCCTGCCTCAGGGTCGGCTTGAGCCTGGGCGAGATCCAGGCGGGACTGGAGAGCTTTCCAGGCCTCGCGCATCGCATGGAGCAGGTCGGACGCAAGGACCACGTGCTGTTCGTCAACGATTCCAAGGCGACCAATGCCGATGCGGCGGCACCCGCGCTGTCGAGTTTTTCGCGCATTTACTGGATCGCCGGCGGACTGCCCAAGGAAGGCGGCATCGAGCCGCTGCGCGGTTTTTTCCCACGCATCGCCAAGGCCTATCTGATCGGCGAGGCGGCGCCCGCGTTCTCGGCGACGCTCGGCGAAGCCGTGCCCTATGAAATCTCGGGCACCCTGGCCGCCGCGGTCGACCATGCCGCGAAAGACGCGGCCAAGGATGACAGCGGCGAGGCGGTGGTGCTGCTGTCGCCGGCCTGCGCCAGTTTCGACCAGTTCAAGAATTTCGAAGTTCGCGGCGAAGCCTTCAGGCAAGCTGCGAATGCTATCGAGGGTGTCAAACCCATCGGAGGGGCACGATAATGCAAAGCCGTCTCGACAAAAGCCCGGTTGCAACCTGGTGGTGGACGATCGATCGCTGGTTCCTGGCGGCGTTCCTGTCGCTGATGGGGCTTGGCATCGTCTTGTCCTTTGCGGCAAGCCCGGCGGTGGCCGAACGCATCGGCCTCGATAGTTTCCACTTTGCCACCAGGCAGATCATCTTCACCGTGCCGGCGCTCGGCGTGATGCTGGCAGTGTCCTTCCTGGAATCGCGGCAGATCCGGCGCATGGCGCTGATCATCCTGGGCATCATGCTGGTGCTGATGGTGGCCGTGCTCTATATCGGCGTCGAGGTGAAAGGCGCTCGGCGCTGGGTGTCGTTTGTCGGCATGTCGATCCAGCCGTCGGAATTCCTGAAACCCGCCTTCGTCATCGTCTGCGCCTGGCTGTTCGCCGAACACAAGCGCCAGCCCGACATCCCGGGCAATTTGTTTGCCATGCTGCTGCTGATCCTGGTCATCTCGCTTCTGGTGGCGCAGCCCGATCTCGGCCAGACCATGCTGGTGACCGGCACCTGGGGCGTCATGTTCTTCATGGCCGGCCTGCCATGGCTATGGATCATCGCGCTTGGCGCCACCGGCGCCGGCGGCCTATTTGCCGCCTATACGGTGTTCCCGCACGTCGCCGCCCGCATCGACAAATTCCTGACCGGCGAAGGCGACACGTTCCAGGTCGACATGGGCCGCGAGGCGCTGATCAACGGCCACTGGTTCGGCGTCGGCCCGGGCGAGGGCACGGTCAAGCGCGTCATCCCCGACGCGCATGCCGACTTCGTCTTTTCGGTCGCCGGCGAAGAGTTCGGGCTGATCATGTGCTTCTTCATCATGTCGATCTTCGCCTTCATCGTGCTGCGCGGCCTCAGCACGGCGCTGAAGGAACATGATGATTTCACCCGCTACGCCGTCGGCGGTCTCGTCACCGTGTTCGGCCTGCAGTCGGTCATCAACATGTGCGTCAACCTGCAGCTGATGCCGGCCAAGGGCATGACGCTGCCTTTCATCTCCTATGGCGGCTCCTCGCAGATCGCCATTGCCATCTCGATGGGCATGGTGCTGGCGCTGACCCGCAAGCGACCGGAAAAGCGCAAGCAGATGGGCTTTGCCCTGTCGCAGCGCGCCCTGCCGGCGGAGTGATATGGCGCGGGGTGTGATCCTTCTCGCGGCTGGCGGAACCGGTGGACATCTGTTTCCGGCCGAGGCGCTGGCGCATGAGCTGATCGAGCGCGGCTGGGGCGTGCATCTGGCGACCGACGACCGCGCCGAGCGCTTTGCCGGCCATTTCCCGGCCGCCGCCATCCATCCGATCCAGTCGGCGACGATGGGCTCGAAAAACCCTGTCGCGCTGCTTGGCGCGTTCTGGAAGATCTGGCGCGGCGTGCGCCAGGCCTCCGCCGTCATCGCCAGGATCAAGCCTGATGCGGTCGTCGGCTTTGGCGGTTATCCGACCTTGCCGCCGCTCTATGCCGCGACGCGGCGCAAGCTGCCGACGCTGATCCATGAGCAGAACGCAGTGATGGGCCGCGCCAACCGGGCGCTGTCCGGGCGCGTCGATGCCATTGCCGGCGGCTTCCTGCCGCAAGATGAAAGCGCCACAGGCGCCAAGACTGTGACGACCGGCAATCCGGTCAGGCCGCCAATCCTGGAGGCGGCAAAGACGCCCTATAAGGCGTCCCAAGGGGCGGATCCGTTCAGGCTCCTGGTGTTCGGCGGCAGCCAGGGCGCGCAGTTCTTTTCCGATGCCATGCCGGCGGCGATCGCACTTCTGCCGGAGGCGCAGCGCAAGCGGCTGGTGATCACCCAGCAGGCCCGCGCCGACGACGTGGCGCGGGTGAAGGCTGGCTATGCGGCACTCGGCGTCCATGTCGAGGTCTCGCCCTTCTTCACCGATATGGCACAGCGCATGGGCGCGGCGCATCTGGTGATCTCGCGCTCCGGCGCCTCGACGGTTTCGGAGATCGCCGTCATCGGCCGGCCGGCGCTGCTGGTGCCTTATCCCTATGCGCTGGATCACGATCAGGCGGCGAACGCAGCCGCCCTTGCCGCGGCGGGCGGCGGCGAGGTGCATCCGCAATCGTCACTGTCGCCGGAGCGCATCGCGGCTCTCATTGGCGGGCTGATGGACACTCCCGAGCGGCTGACGGCCATGGCTGCCGGAGCGAAGTCGGCTGGCCGGCCGAACGCGGCACGGTTGCTCGCTGATCTCACAGAGGCTATTGCGTCCAGAAAAACCGTTTCGGATTTCAGGAAAGGGACGCATTGATGAAGATGCCGCAGACCATCGGCCTTGTGCATTTCATCGGCATTGGCGGCATCGGCATGAGCGGCATCGCCGAGGTTCTGCACAATCTCGGCTACAAGGTGCAGGGTTCGGACCAGGCCGACAGCGCCAATGTCCAGCGGCTGCGCGACAAGGGCATCGAATGCTTTGTCGGCCACAAGGCCGAGAATATCGGCGCGGCCGAAGTGGTGGTCGTCTCCACCGCGATCAAGAAATCCAATCCCGAGCTGAAGGCCGCGCGGGAGAAGTTGCTCCCAATTGTCCGCCGGGCCGAGATGCTGGCCGAACTGATGCGCTTCCGCCAGGCGGTCGCGATCGGTGGCACGCATGGCAAGACCACAACCACGTCGATGGTGGCGACGCTGCTCGATGCCGGCGGGCTCGACCCGACGGTGATCAATGGCGGCATCATCAATGCCTATGGCACCAATGCCCGTATGGGCGATGGCGAGTGGATGGTGGTCGAAGCCGACGAAAGCGACGGCACCTTCCTCAAGCTGCCGGCCGAGATCGCCGTCGTCACCAACATCGATCCCGAGCATCTGGACCATTATGGCAGTTTCGACAAGGTGCGCGAGGCCTTCCGGCAATTCGTCGAGAACGTGCCGTTCTACGGTTTTGGCGTGATGTGCACCGACCATCCGGAAGTACAGGCGCTGGTCAGCCGCATCGAGGACCGCCGCGTCATCACCTATGGCGAGAACGCGCAGGCCGATGTGCGTTTCACCAACCACCGCATGGCCGGTGCCGTCTCGGCATTCGACGTGGTGATCCGCGACCGCAAGACCGGCGACCAGACGACGATATCGGATCTGCGGCTGCCGATGCCCGGCCGCCACAACGTCTCCAACGCCACCGCCGCAATTGCGGTCGCGCATGAACTCGGCCTGTCGGCCGAAGCGATTAAGAAAGGGCTGTCGTCCTTTGCCGGCGTCAAGCGGCGCTTCACCCACACCGGCTCGTGGAACGGCGTCGACATCTTCGACGATTACGGCCACCACCCGGTCGAGATCACGGCGGTGTTGAAAGCGGCGCGCAGCGCCACCAAGGGCCGCGTCATCGCCATTGCGCAGCCGCACCGCTTCACCCGGCTGCACGATCTGTTCGACGAATTTTCGGTCTGTTTCAACGATGCCGACACGGTGATGGTGGCGCCGGTCTATGCGGCGGGCGAGGAGCCGATCGACGGCGTGACCTCGGAGGCGCTGGTGTCGCGCATCCGCTCCGGGGGCCATCGCGATGCGCGCTACGTCGAAACCCCTGCCGCGATTTCGCCCGTCATCCGCGCGTTGGCGAAACCGGGCGACTTCGTCATCTTCCTGGGCGCCGGCAACATCACCCAATGGGCCTATGCGCTGCCTGGGGAACTCGGCGGTACCGTCTCATGATGCGCGGCCAGGACCTGCTCGACAAACTTGGCGACCGGCTTGCCGGCCTGCGCGGCCGCATCACGCCCAATGCCGAGATGGACAAGATCACCTGGTTCCGCGCCGGCGGTCTGGCGGACGCCCTGTTCCAGCCGGCCGACGAGGAGGATCTGGCTGCCTTCCTGCGCGCCGTGCCGGAGGACATCCCGCTCACCATCGTCGGTGTCGGCTCCAACCTCCTGGTGCGCGACGGCGGCATTCCAGGTTTCGTCATCCGGCTTTCGGCCAAGGGCTTTGGCGAGGCCGAGGTGGTTTCGCCGACCGTCATCAAGGCCGGTGCTGCGACGCCCGACAAGCGCGTCGCGGCCGTCGCTTATGAGGCCGGTATTAGCGGCTTTCATTTCTATCACGGCATTCCCGGCGCCATCGGCGGGGCGCTGAGGATGAATGCCGGCGCCAATGGCGTCGAGACGCGGGAACGTGTCGTCGAGGTTCGGGCGCTCGACCGCAAGGGCAATCTCCACACCCTCAGCAATGAAGACATGGGCTATGCCTATCGTCACTCGGCCGCACCTGCCGGGCTGATCTTCACCTCCGCCGTTTTCGAAGGTGTTCTGGAAGACCAGGAGGCGATCAAGGCGGCTATGGACGCCGTCCAGACGCATCGCGAGACGGTGCAGCCGATCCGCGAGAAGACCGGCGGCTCGACCTTCAAGAATCCGGAAGGCACCTCGGCCTGGAAGGAAATCGACAAGGCCGGCTGCCGCGGGCTGATGATCGGCGGCGCGCAGATGTCGCCGATGCACTGCAACTTCATGATCAACACCGGAACAGCGACCGGATACGACCTCGAATATCTCGGCGAGACGGTGCGCGCCCGCGTGCTTGAAAATTCAGGCATCCGCCTGCAGTGGGAAATCAAGCGGCTCGGCAATTTCCGCCCCGGCCATGCCGTGCAGGAATTCCTCGGACAGCTTCTTTAGCGCAAGCTGAAGTTCATGTGATGCTTGAACTTCAAACGGTCTGAAACAACAGCGCCACCGTTGCTCCAAAGACTCACAACACGCTTTTTCCGGCCGTTTTCGCGGAAAGTGAATCTGTCGGAATCATAAGCACTTGCCAGCGAATCAACTCTCTGATTCTCTGCCTTAAAGCGTTTCCTGATTTGAGTCGTTCGACGCGTCGACCGCGTTTTCCGTCTGGGGGGGCAACCTGCCGGGAGACTCGGACTCAATCTGGTCGCTGAATGCGTGGTTGCGGGCCCGCCGTGAGAGGGATGACGGGATATGAAGAACAAGCATGTGGCTGTCCTCCTGGGCGGATTCTCGTCCGAGCGGCCCGTGTCTCTGTCTTCGGGAAAGGCGTGTGCGGATGCGCTTGAGAATGAAGGCTACCAGGTTACCCGCGTCGATGTTGCGCGCGATGTCGGCGCCGTGCTCACCGAACTCAAGCCCGATGTCGTCTTCAACGCACTGCACGGCCCGTTCGGTGAAGACGGCACCATCCAGGGCATCCTCGAATATCTGGCCATTCCCTACACCCATTCGGGCGTGCTCGCCTCGGCGCTCGCCATGAACAAGGAGCAAGCCAAGAAGGTCGCCAAGGCTGCCGGCATCGCGGTGGCGGAATCGAAGGTTGCCAGCCGCTTTGCCATCCAGAACAAGCATCCGATGAAGCCGCCCTACGTGGTCAAGCCGGTCAATGAAGGCTCAAGCTTCGGCGTCGTCATCGTGCATGAAGGGCAGTCGCATCCGCCGCAGGTCATCGGCTCGTCCGAATGGAAATATGGCGAGACCGTCATGGTCGAGCGCTACATCCATGGGCGCGAGCTGACCTGCGCCGTCATGGGCGACGTGGCGCTCGGCGTCTGCGAGATCATTCCGACCGGCCATTCCTTCTACGACTATGATTCAAAATACGTCGCCGGCGGATCAAAACACGAAATCCCTGCTAAAATTTCATCAAATATTTACCAAAAAATACAGACACTGGCGCTCAAGGCACATCTGGCTATCGGCTGCCGGGGCGTTTCCCGATCGGACTTCCGCTATGACGACCGTCACTCCGAAAACGGCGAGATTGTCTGGCTCGAGATCAACACTCAGCCGGGCATGACGCCGACGTCTTTGGTGCCTGAAATCGCCGCCCAGGCCGGGCACTCGTTTGGCGAATTGTTGAGTTGGATGGTGGAGGACGCTTCGTGTCTGCGTTGAAATGGGGACATGACAAGGGCAGGGGCGGCGCCGGGCCGGCGCTGTTCGGCATGCCGTTGTCGTTCGACCATTTCGTGCTGCCGCGCGTGCTGCGCCGGCCGGTGCGCGTGCTGGCGCGCCTGGGCGGCGGCGACTTCGTCGCGCCGCGCTTTTCCGCGGCCATCCTGTCGGCTTCGCTCATTGCATCAAGCAGCCTCTATGGCGCCATTCTCGGCGGTCATGCCGACGACATCGTCCAGAGCATCACCGCCCGGACCGGCTTTGCCGTCGACCAGATCAAGGTGGTCGGCAACCGCCAGACTTCGGAGATCGACATACTGGACCGGCTCGAGCTCGACGGCTGGACGTCACTGATCGGCTTCGATGCCGAGGCCGCGCGTGAACGTATTGATACCTTGCCCTGGGTCGAAGTGGCGGCGGTGCGCAAGGTCTATCCACATACGCTGGAAGTGCGTGTCGAGGAGCGCGAGCCCTTCGCGCTCTGGCAGCAGGGCGCGGAGCTTTCGGTCGTCGAACGCTCCGGCGCGGTGATCGCGCCGTTCTCCGGCGGCAAGCAGGCGCTGCTGCCGCTGATCATCGGCACCGGCGCGCCGGCCAAGGCCCCCGACTTCGTGGCCAAGATCAACAAATTTCCCGAGCTCGCGGCTCGGGTCAAAGGCTATATCCGCATCGGCGAACGGCGCTGGGACCTTAAGCTGGAAAACGGCATCACGATCAAGCTGCCCGAGGATGGCGAGGATCAGGCGATCGCCGATCTGGTTCGGATGGACCACGACAACGGGCTTCTGACGCGGGACATCGCCGCCGTCGACATGCGCATCTCCGATCGCCTGGTGGTGCAGCTGACGCCGGAAGCGGCGACGCAGCGCCAGGCCGCGCTCAATGAAAAGCCGCAAAATCTGAAGCGCAAGTCGGGGACGAAGATATGAGCTGGCTTGGCGGCAACAGCGATGCCTCTTCGCGGCGTTCCGGCACGCTCACCGTGCTGGATGTCGGCTCAAGCAAGGTTTGCTGCGTGGTGGCGAAACTGAAGCCGCGCGAGGACGGCAAGCTGTTGCGCGGCCGCTCGCACCGCATCCAGGTGATCGGCATCGGCCACCAGAAATCGCAAGGCGTGAAGTCGGGCGTGGTCGTCGATCTCGACCGCGCGGAGCACGCCATTCGCCTGTCCGTCGACGCAGCCGAACGCATGGCGGGACTGACCGTGGATTCGCTGATCGTCAACATGACGGCCGGCCGGCTGAAGAGCGAAACCTATTCGGCCACCATCAATCTCGGTGGCCATCAGGCCGACGAAGCCGACATCAAGCGCGTGCTTGCCGCCGGCGCCAAGCAGGCGCTCAAGGCCGAACGCGACGTGATCCATTCGCTGCCCGTCGGCTTTTCGCTGGACGCCGAGCGCGGCGTGCGCGATCCGCGCGGCATGGTCGGCGACCAACTCGGCGTCGATATGCATGTGCTGACGGGCGATGCCGCGCCGCTGCGCAATCTGGAGCTCTGCATCAACCGCTCGCATCTTTCGGTCGAGCGCATGGTGGCGACGCCCTATGCCAGCGGGCTTGCGGCCCTGGTCGACGACGAACTGGAAATGGGTGCGGCCTGCATCGACATGGGCGGCGGCACGACGACCATCTCGGTGTTTTCGGAAGGCAAATTCGTCCACGCCGATGCCATTGCCATCGGCGGCAATCATGTGACGCTCGATATGGCCAAGGGCCTGTCGACCTCGCTCGACGCCGCGGAGCGGCTGAAGGTGATGCATGGTTCGGCGCTGCCTGGCAGTGCCGACGATCGCGACCTGGTCTCGATCCAGCCGATCGGCGAAGACGGCGAGATGCCGCTGCAGATCCCGCGCTCGGTGATGACGCGCGTCATCCGCGCCCGCATCGACGAGACGCTGGAACTGTTGCGCGACCGGCTGAACAAGTCGGGCTACGGCAATGCCGTGGGAAAACGCGTCGTGCTGACCGGCGGCGCCAGCCAGCTTGCGGGTCTCCCCGAGGCGGCGCGCCGCATTCTGGGACGCAATGTGCGCATCGGACGCCCGCTCGGCGTGGCGGGCCTGCCGGAAGCTGCCAAGGGGCCGGCTTTCTCGACGGCGGTCGGGCTGCTGATCTATCCGCAGATGGCGAGCTTCGAGAGCCATCCGGCGAAAGGAATTTCCGGTCTCAGGATGACCGGGACGGGCGGAAAACTGCATCGCATGAGTCAGTGGTTGAGAGACAGTTTCTAATTGACGGGGACAGCCCCATAGGCGGCCGCGGCGGCGAAGCGGCGGGAAAGGCAAAGGACGGAGACAATGACGATCAATCTGCAAAAGCCGGACATCACCGAGCTCAAGCCGCGGATCACCGTATTCGGTGTCGGCGGCGGCGGCGGCAATGCCGTCAACAACATGATCACCGCGGGCTTGCGCGGTGTCGAGTTCGTCGTGGCCAACACCGATGCACAGGCGCTGACCATGTCGAAGGCCGAGCGGCTGATCCAGCTCGGCGCGCATGTCACCGAGGGGCTCGGCGCCGGCTCGCAGCCTGAAGTGGGCCGTGCGGCGGCGGAAGAGTGCATCGATGAGATCATCGATCATCTCTCCAACACCCATATGTGCTTCGTCACCGCCGGTATGGGTGGCGGCACCGGAACCGGTGCGGCTCCCGTGGTTGCCCGCGCGGCGCGCGAACGGGGTATCCTCACCGTCGGCGTCGTCACCAAGCCGTTCCATTTCGAAGGCCAGCGCCGCATGAAGACGGCGGATCTCGGCATCGAGGAGCTGCAGAAATGTGTCGATACCCTGATCGTCATCCCCAACCAGAACCTGTTCCGGCTGGCCAATGACAAGACCACCTTTGCCGACGCCTTCGCCATGGCCGACCAGGTGCTCTACTCCGGTGTTGCCTGCATCACCGACCTGATGGTCAAGGAAGGCCTGATCAATCTCGACTTCGCCGACGTGCGTTCGGTGATGCGCGAAATGGGCAAGGCGATGATGGGCACCGGCGAAGCTTCGGGCGAGGGCCGCGCGATGGCCGCCGCCGAGGCGGCGATCGCCAATCCGTTGCTCGACGAGACCTCGATGAGGGGCGCCAAGGGCCTGCTGATCTCGATCACCGGCGGCCGCGACCTGACCCTGTTCGAAGTCGACGAGGCCGCGACCCGCATCCGCGAGGAAGTCGACCAGGACGCCAACATCATCCTCGGCGCCACCTTCGACGAGGAACTCGAAGGCGTCATCCGCGTCTCGGTGGTCGCCACCGGCATCGACAAATCGGCAGCTGAAATCGCCGCGGCGCCGATCTCGATCCGGGCCGTGCCGCCGCAGCAGAAGCCGGTCAGCCGCCCAGCGGCTCCGGGGGCGGAAGGCCGTCCGGCACCGGTCCAGCAGCAGACCTATGAGCAGCGCGCGGCCGATCCGGTGGCCGAGGCGATCCAGCTTGCCGAGGCCAATGCGGCGGCAATGGCTCGTCCGGCGCCGATGGCCCAGGCGGAAGATTTCCGCCCGCAGAGCAAGATCTTCCAGGCCCCGCCTGCCCAGCCGCAGCCTGTCGTGCAGCAGGTGATGCAACCGGCGCCGATGCGGGAAATGCCGCAGCCGGTGGCTGCCGCACCGCAGCGCATGCCGCGGGTGGAGGATTTTCCGCCGGTGGTGCGGGCCGAGGTGGAAGCCAAGGGCCGTCCGGCCGACCATGAAAACAGCGGGCCGATGGGGCTGCTCAAGCGGCTGACCAACGGGCTGACGCGCCGCGAAGAAGAGCCGGCCCGGTTGCAGCCGGCACAGCCGCGCGAACCGAAACTGCGCCAGGCGGCGCCGGAAATGCGCCGCCTTGCCAGCCAGGATCCGCAGCTTTACGCGCCGCGCCGCGGCCAGCTCGACGATCAGGGCCGGTTGACGCCGCAGACCAGGTCGACCCAGGAAGACGACCAGCTGGAGATACCAGCTTTCCTGCGCCGCCAGGCCAACTGAGCCGTTAACGGTATGTAACACTTGTTAACAGGCAGACGAGAGATTGTCTGCCTGTTAACGTTTAAAGTGGTTTAATAACAAGGCGTTACGATGTGACGCTCAAGGTCTGTCGCGGTTACACAGAGTAAGAAACCGTGATTTGGAGTCTCCCTGACAGACCATTATCTTTGCCGCAGCACTTTCGGTGTGCTGGGATTCGGGGAAGTGGCCCTGCCTGCCGATAAAAAAGAGCCGCGCCTTTTGGGTTAAAGCGGACTTAGGCGTTTGGGCTATGGGGTTTGTCTTGCAAGACTATCAGACGACACTGAAATCGCGTGCAACGCTGACCGGTACCGGCGTTCACAGCGGCAAACCGGTCACCGTCAATTTCCTCCCTGCGGACGCCGACACCGGCGTGCTCTTCCACCTTTCGAACGGAAGCGAGAGCCGCGAGTTCCGCGCGCTGGTTGCTGAAGTCGGCGCGACCGATCTCTGCACCATGCTCGGCGATCCGGCAGGCGAGCATATCGCCACCGTCGAACATCTGATGGCGACGCTTTTCGGGCTCGGCATCGACAACATCGTCATCGAGATCGACGGTCATGAGGTTCCGATCCTCGATGGCAGTGCGGTGGCGTTCGTGGAAGCCATCGACCAAGCCGGCATCGAGACGCTGGCGGTCAAGCGCCGCTACATCAGGGTGGTCAAGCCCGTCCGCATCGAGAATGGCGCGTCCTGGGCCGAGTTCAGGCCCTATAGCGGCACGCGCTTCGAGGTCGAGATCGATTTCGAAAGCCCGGCGATCGGCCGCCAGCTATTCGCCTCCGACATCAACCCCGACATCTTTCGCCAGGATATCGCGCGCGCCCGCACCTTCGGCTTCATGAAGGATGTCGAGCGGCTGTGGGCGGCCGGCTATGCGCTGGGCTCCTCGCTGGAGAACTCGCTGGTGATCGGCGACGACAACCGGGTGATCAACATGGGTGGCCTGCGCTATCCCAATGAGTTCGCTCGCCACAAGACGATGGACGCCATGGGCGACCTGGCGCTGGCCGGCGCCCGTTTCATCGGTTGTTTCCGCTCCTATCGCGGCGGTCACCGGATGAATGCGGCTGCTTTGCGGCGACTTCTGTCCGACCGTTCGGCCTTCGAGGTCGTCGAGACCACGCGCCGCGAGCGCGGCCGCACCGCCGAGATGAGCGCCGTCACCGGCCCTGTCTTTGCACCTTGGGTGATCTGATTCTTAACGTATTTCTGGCTTTCTGAACGCTGGCCGGTGTTGCACGGATGCATCACCGGCGGTGAAAGTGCATAGCTTTCCGGGCAACACCAAGCCGCCACAAAAATGTGCGATTGGCTAGACATAGCGTTGCTGGGCAAGGCAGTTATGGTTTATGGCTGCTGCCGTCTGTTAGGCGCATGTCGCTCAAAAGTGGGGATCAGTTTTGAGGGAACGCCATGCGAAAGGCATTGAACTAACGCCGAAAGGGCGCAATCCAATCATGTTCTTCAAGCGAGTTGGTCAATCGAAAGCGCCGTATCGGGCTGTTTTCCTGGCGCTTTCGGTGGTTGTGCCATCGCTCTTCCTCTCGGCCTGCATGTCGTCCGAGAAAGACGTCGACCTGTCGACCTATGTCGACCAGACCGAACCGGCCGACGTCCTTTACAATCAAGGCCTTGCCAATCTCAATGCCGGCCGCCTGGATGAGGCGAGCAAGAAGTTCGACGCCGTCGACCGCCAGCACCCCTATTCGGAATTCGCCCGCAAATCGATGGTGATGGGCGCCTTCGCCGACTATCGCGCCGGCCGTTATGACGAAGCGATCGGCTCGGCCAAGCGCTATCTCACGCTCTATCCGTCGACCGACGACGCGGCTTACGCCCAGTATATTATCGGGCTGAGCTACTACAAGCAGATCAAGGACGTCACCCAGGATCAGAAGGAAGCACGCCAGACCGTGCAGACGATGCAGGATCTGGTGACGCGCTGGCCGACGTCGGAATATGTCGACGACGCCAAGGAAAAGATCCGTTTCGCCAACGACCAGCTGGCCGGCAAAGAGATGCAGATCGGCCGCTATTATCTCGAGCGGCGCGAATACATTGCTGCCGTCAAGCGCTTCCGCAACGTTGTCGAGAACTATTCCAACACCCGCCATGTCGAAGAGGCGCTGGCGCGTCTGGCCGAAAGCTATTACGCCATGGGCTTGACCTCGGAAGCGCAAACCGCCGCTGCTGTGCTCGGCACCAATTATCCCGACAGCCAATGGTACAAGGATACCTACAAGCTGTTGCAGAGCAACGGGCTTGAGCCGCGCGAGAATGCCGGATCGTGGATATCCAAGGCCGGCAAGCTGATCACCGGCGCCTGACGCCCGAGCATCGACTGAGGCGGAACGCGCTTTTCGGATTGATCCGACGCTCAAACAAAAAGATAGTGCGGCGCTGCGACTCCATCGGTCGCATGCCGCTTCACAGCGGTTCAGTGGTTTGATTGAGGCGCTGAACCGTCCTAACTTTTTGTTCTACGCAATTCCGGACGGAAAGCCGCTACGCACTTTTCCCGGAATTGCTTGAGGTCCGGGTTCTGATGCTTTCCAGACTGTCGATCCGCGATATCGTCCTGATCGAGAAGCTGGATATCGACTTCCAGCCCGGCCTTTCCGTGCTGACCGGTGAAACCGGCGCCGGCAAATCCATCCTTCTCGACGCGCTGTCGCTGGCGCTTGGCGCGCGCGGCGACGCCTCGCTGGTGCGCCACGGCGCGGCACAGGGCCAGGTCATTGCCGTCTTCGATGTGCCGCGCAACCACCCGGTGCGCGCGCTGCTGGCCGAAAACGCCATCGAGGATGACGGCGACATCATCCTGCGCCGGCTGCAGACCGCGGATGGCCGCACCCGTGTCTTCGTCAACGACCAGCCGTCCAGCGTCACCCTGATGCGCGACATCGGCCACGCGCTGGTCGAGATCCACGGCCAGCATGACGAGCGGGCTCTGGTCGATCCCGGCGCCCATCGCGAATTGCTGGACAGTTTTGGCGGCCATCTGGGCGCTGCCCGCGCGACCGGCGAGGCGTGGCGCTACTGGCGTGGCGCCGAGCAGGAGTTCGTCAGGCACCGCGCCAAGGTCGAGGCAGCGGCGCGCGAGGCCGATTATCTCAGGGCCTCGGTGGCGGAACTGGCAAAGCTCGATCCGCAGCCCGGCGAAGAGACGCAACTGGCCGAATTGCGCGCCACGATGATGCGGGCCGAAAAGATCGCCTCGGAAATACACGATGCGCAGGATGTGCTGTCAGGCCCGTCCTCGCCACTGCCGCAACTGGCCAGTTTGCTCCGGCGCCTGCAGCGCAAGGCCAGCGAAGCGCCGGGCCTGCTCGAGGATGTGGTGAAGTCGCTGGATGAGGCGATGCTGTCGCTGGATGCAGCGCAATCGGGCGTCGAGGCGGCACTGCGCGCTACCGAATACGACCCGCAGCGGCTGGAGAAGGCGGAGGAGCGGCTGTTTTCGCTGCGTGCGGCCTCACGTAAGCACAGTGTGGCCGTCGACGATCTGGCGCAACTGCGCGACACCATGTCCGCCGATCTCGCCGATCTTGATGCCGGCGAGGGGCGCCTGCATCTCTTGGAAAAGCAGGCCTCAGCGGCGCGCGAAGCCTACGATATTTCCGCAGCCCAGCTGTCCTCGCTTCGCCATGCGGCCGCGGTCGGCCTGACCAAGGCTGTGATGGCCGAATTGCCGGCGCTGAAACTGGAACGGGCTGAGTTCATCGTCGAACTGGCCAGCGATGGCGAGAACCGCATGGAAGAAGGCATCGACCAGGTCGAGTTCTGGGTGCGCACCAATCCCGGCACCAGGCCTGGGCCGATGATGAAGGTCGCTTCCGGCGGCGAGCTGTCGCGCTTCCTGCTGGCGCTCAAGGTGGCGCTGGCCGACCGTGGCTCGGCGCCGACATTGGTCTTCGACGAGATCGACACCGGCGTCGGCGGCGCCGTGGCCGATGCGATCGGCCAAAGGCTGGCCAGGCTGTCGAAGCGCGTGCAGGTGCTGTCGGTCACGCATGCTCCGCAAGTGGCGGCACGCGCGGCAACGCATTTCCTGATCTCCAAATCCGGCGGCTCGGACAAGGTCGCCACCGGCATTGCCGAGATGGACCGGGCGGCGCGCCAGGAAGAGATCGCGCGCATGCTGGCCGGCGCCACCATCACCGAAGAGGCGCGCGCAGCCGCCGAACGGCTGCTACGCGAGAATATTGCTGCAGCGTAGTCGTCGCAAGGCTTTCGGACTGAGTCAGGATATGGCTCCATCCCGCTGTTCAGGAATGCTTTTTCCGAAATCCTGATTTATGGTGCCTCGCCACTGTCCAGGGACCGCTGCATGTCTGAAAAACCAGTCGAATCGTTGAGCGAAAGCGAAGCCGCGGATGAGCTCCAGCGGCTGGCCGAGGAGATCGCCGGTCATGACCGGCGCTATCATGCCGAGGACGCGCCGACGATTACGGACGCAGAATATGACGCGCTGCGGCGGCGCAATCTTGCCATCGAGGAGCGCTTTCCCGGTCTGGTGCGCGAGGATTCGCCCTCGCTGCGGGTCGGCGCCGCGCCGGCGGAAGGCTTTGCCAAGGTGCGCCATGCGGTGCCGATGCTCAGCCTCGCCAAGGCCTACACAGACGAGGACGTCACCGATTTCATCGAGCGTGGCCGGCGCTTCTTCGACCGCGACAAGGACCTCGACATCGCGTTTACGGCCGAGCCGAAGATCGACGGCCTGTCGGCGTCGCTGCGCTATGAACGCGGTGTGTTCGTGCAGGGTGCTACGCGCGGCGACGGCGCTGTCGGCGAAGACATCACCGCCAATCTCAGGACCATCGCCGACATCCCAGCCAAGCTCAAAGGATCGGGCTGGCCCGAGACCATCGAGATCCGCGGCGAAGTCTACATGACCTATGCGGAATTCGAGGCACTGAAGGCCCGCTCGGCGGCGGTGGGCGGCCAGGACTATGTCAATCCGCGCAATACGGCAGCGGGCTCCTTGCGACAGAAGGATGCGTCCGTCACCGCCAGCCGCAATCTTAAATTTTTTGCTTATGCCTGGGGCTACACGACAGCGGATCCTGCACCGACCCAATATGATTCGGTGCAGAAATTCGCCGAATGGGGGTTCAAGGTCAGCCCGCTGATGGTGCGGGCGAAGTCGGTCGAGGAGCTGATCGCGCACTACCACAAGATCGAGGAGCTGCGTTCGTCGCTCGGCTACGACATCGACGGTGTCGTCTACAAGGTCGACCAGCTGGAATTGCAGCGTCGCTGGGGCTTTGTCACCGGCGAGCCGCGCTGGGCGGTTGCGCATAAATTCCCGGCCGAACAGGCGATGACGACGGTGCAGAAGATCGACATCCAGGTCGGCCGTACCGGCACGCTGGCGCCGGTGGCGCGGCTGGCGCCGGTCACGGTTGGCGGCGTGGTGGTCGAAAACGTCACGCTGCACAATGAGGACTACATCAAGGGCTTCGACAGCAACGGCCTGCCGATTCGCGACGGCATCGATGTCCGCATCGGTGAC
The DNA here is from genome assembly GCF_040319795.1 of Mesorhizobium sp. M0862. Taxonomy (NCBI): domain Bacteria; kingdom Pseudomonadati; phylum Pseudomonadota; class Alphaproteobacteria; order Hyphomicrobiales; family Phyllobacteriaceae; genus Mesorhizobium; species Mesorhizobium sp. M0862. Next base: position 25,436 of record NZ_JAMYOJ010000018.1, on the reverse strand, counting down.
ACGGTTGTCATACAACGGGCGGGCGATGTCATTCCGCAGATCGTCAGCGTCGTCGTCGACAAGCGGCCGGCTGATGCGGTGCCTTACGAATTCCCGCACATTTGTCCGGTCTGCGGCTCGCCGGCGACGCGCGAAATCAACGAGAAGACCGGCAAGGAGGATTCGCGCCGGCGCTGCACCGGCGAGCTGATCTGCGCCGCCCAGGCTGTGGAGCGGCTGCGTCATTTCGTGTCGCGCGGCGCGCTCGACATCGAGGGGCTGGGCGCCGAGAATATCGACCTGTTCTTCAATTCGGGACTGGTCAAGACCGCCGCTGATATCTTCACCCTCAGGGATCGCCGCCCGGCCGTCACCAGGGCGCTGGCCGAGCGGCGCGAGGAGCAGGCCAGGCTGCGCGAGGCGGCATCGGGCAAGGCGCGCAAGAATGTGCGCGGTGTCGAGGACCGCAATTATGAAGGCCTCGACAAGCTGTTCGCGGCCATCGATTCGCGCCGCGAGCCGGAGCTCGACCGCTTCATCTTCGCACTCGGCATCCGCCATATCGGCGAAACGACGGCGGCCGTGCTTGCCCGGACGTTTTCGACCATCGAGGAGCTGATCCGCGTCGGCAAGGAAACGGCGGCGGCTGAGGATCCGCACAGCGTCTTCCCCTCCATCAACGGCATTGGCGATACAGTGATCGATGCGTTGCGCGATTTCTTCGGCAATGAACGCAATGACGACGTGCTCGACAGACTGCTCGAACAGGTCAAGCCGAAGCCGTATGTCGTCACCGTGTCGACCGACAGCGAGGTTGCCGGCAAGACCATCGTCTTCACCGGCACGCTGGAAAAGATGACACGCTCCGAAGCCAAGGCGATGGCCGAACGGCTCGGCGCCAAGGTGGCGGGTTCGGTGTCGGCGAAGACCGATCTGCTGGTGGCCGGGCCGGGTGCCGGCTCCAAACTGAAGCAGGCCAGTGAACTCGGCGTCGAAGTCATCGACGAGGACACCTGGCTGCAACGGGTCGGCAAGGCGTGATGGCCGGTTCGTTCAAAGGGTTCGGGCAAAAAGCCATCCCGTTCCTCAAGGCGCTCGACTTCCACCAGAGCCGCGAATGGTTCCAGGAAAACCGCGCGCTTTACGACAGCGAGTTGCATGAGCCGTTCTGCGATCTGGTCGAGACGCTGACGGAGCGCTTCGCGGCGGCGGGTCTGGGCTTGCGCGGAGACCGCAAGAAGTCACTGTTTCGCATCAACCGCGACGTGCGCTTCGCCAAGGACAAGCGGCCCTACAACCAGCATTTGTCGGCCATGCTGTCGCCGGATGGCACCAAGATGGAGCAGGGCGTGTTCTTCGTCTATGTCGGGATCGACCGCTGCTTTGCCGACGTTGCCTGGTGGAACCCGGAGCCGCCCCTGCTGCTGGCGATGCGCAAGGCGATTATCGCCCGGCCAGCCGAGTTCCGAAAACTGCTTTCAACGCTGAAGAAAAACGGCTTCGAACTCGAAACCGAGGGTCGGTTGAAGCGCACGCCGCGCGGATTCGAGCAGGTCAACGAACCCGATCTTGTCGACGCCATCCGCAACCGGCACTTCTATGTCCAGCACATGATCGATCCGGCCGGCATCCACGCGCCAGCGCTGGTCGACGAGCTTGTCGATTTCACATTGCGCGCTAAGCCGTTGCTCGACTGGGGCAGGGCGATCCAGGGCACGGCACCGCGGAGCTAAATCAGCCCGGCGCACTGCACGGCTACATCCGCATCAAAAGACCGCCGTCGACTGCCAGTTCGATGCCGGTGATGTAGCTTGCCGCATCGGAAAGCAGGAATAGCGCGGCATTGGCCATGTCCTGCGGCGTGCCGATGCGGCCGAGCGGCGCATAATTGGCAACGGCCGCGCGTTTCTCTTCGGTGTCCCAGCGCGCCTGCAGCGGCGTCAACGCCATTCCCGGGCAGATCGAATTGGAGCGGATGCCATCGCCCGCCAACTGCATGGCGAGCGACTTCGACAGCGCACAGACGCCGGCCTTCGACGCCTGGTAGGCATCCTGCGGGGTCGGATCGCCGCGATACCACTGGATGGTGGAGAAGTGCACCATGGCGCCGCCGCGTCCGCCGGCCCGCATATGCGGAACCACCGCCCGCGCGGTGTGGACGAAGGATTTCAGATTGATGTTGAAGACCTGATCCCAGACATCGAGGTCCATCTCGAGGGCCGATTTGTCGCGACCGAACCAGAGCACGCCTGCGACATTGGCGAGATAATCGATGCCGCCGCGCTCGCGGCCCGCGGCATTGATGGTCTGCTCGACGAAGGCGGCGTCGGTGAGGTCGCCCTGGGCAAAGGTGAGCCGGTCGTCATAGGCGGCAAGCGACGCCGGACGCGGCTTGACGTCGATGGCGGTGACCGAGGCGCCGGCATCGAGCAGCGCCAGCGAGATCGCCTCGCCCATACCGCCACCGGCGCCGGTGACGACCGCGTGCCTGCCGGTGAAGTCATAAGCGATCATCCGAACCCCCTCATTTGTTTTTACAACATCAGTTTCGCTGATTTGTTGGCTCAAGCGAATTCGTCTGACTTTTCAAACGCCGGCTCCTACATAGCAGCGCGAGATGGGAATGTGACATGTCGGCAGAGACCTTAAGCGAAAATTCCGTGGCCAGCGACTTCTGGGACGGCGTGCGGCTGTCGATGCCGGTGGTTGTCGCCGCGGCGCCATTTGGGCTGCTGTTCGGCGCCATCGCCTTCGACAACGGCTTTTCCGTTCTCGAAGCTTTCTTGATGAGCGCGCTGATCTTCGGCGGCGCCAGCCAGATGGTCGGCATCGAATTGTTCGGCCAGCATGTCGCGCCATGGCTGATCGTGCTGTCGATCTTCGCCGTAAACTTCCGTCACGTGCTTTACTCCGCCAGCATCGGCCGGCGAATCGCGCACTGGCCGGTTATCAGCCAAGCGCTGGGCTATTTCGTGCTCACCGATCCGCAATTCGCGGTGGCCGAGCGTAAGGCCGAAGCCGGCGAGACCGTTGGCTTTGCCTGGTACATGGGGCTTGGCCTGCCGGTCTATGTGTTCTGGGGGATCGAGAGCGCGCTGGGCGCGGTGTTCGGCAAGCTGATCCCGGACACGCATGCGCTCGGCATCGACTTCCTGCTGCCGATCTATTTCCTCGGGCTGGTCATGGGCTTTCGCAACCGGCCACTGTGGCTGCCGGTGGTGATCGCCAGCGCCGCGGCGTCGATCATTGCCTACAAAACTGTGGGATCGCCATGGCACGTCTCCATCGGCGCCATTGCAGGCGTGCTTCTGGCCGTCATCCTGCCGCCGCACCATAGCGGTGTGGAGGCAAAACGATGAGCGCGACCTTGTGGATCATCATTGCCGGCGCGATCGCCACCTATTTCACCCGCGTCGGCGGCCATCTGGTGATCTCGCGCTTCGACCACATCCATCCACGCGTCGAGGCGGGTTTGAATGCCGTGCCGGCCGCAGTGTTGACGACGCTGGTGGCGCCCGCCGCACTTAGCGCCGGACCGGCGGAATGGGCGGCGCTGGTCGTCGCCGCTGTGGTCTCGCTGCGCGGCGGCCTGATGGCGATGTTTCTGGCCGGGGCGGTGGTGCTGGTCCTCGCGCGGCAGTTTGTGGCATAGGGCGCCTGCGCGCGGAACAGTTTCGAACTGTCGGCGCCGCCGCTCATTGCCCTGGCGGGCGTTCGTCACTCGAAAAGCCAAGCAATTGGCTTTTCGTCCGCTTCGCGGACCGCTCCTCACCTCCCCGTATAGTGACGGGGAGAAAGAAGCTCATTTCAGATCTTGGCGTCGTGCGGCAGCGGCGCTGTCGCTTTCTCCAGCCAAGCCAGCGTCTCGCCGTCGAGCATCGGGCCGATCTCGGCCAGCACCCAGGCATGGTAAGTATCCAGCCAGTGCAACTCCTCGCGCGTCAACAGGTCGGTGCGGATCAGCCTGATATCGATCGGCGCCAGCGTCAGCGTCTCGAAACCGTGCATGGCGATGTCGCCGCCCTCCACCTGTTCAGCCGGTGTCACCAGGATCAGGTTCTCGATGCGGATGCCGTAGGAGCCTTCCTTGTAATAGCCGGGCTCGTTGGACAGCATCATGCCGGCCAGCAGCTTTTCGGTGCCGGTGCGGGCGATGCGCTGCGGCCCTTCGTGCACCGCCAGATAGGAGCCGACGCCATGGCCGGTGCCGTGGGCAAAGTCGCAGCCATGCTTCCACAGCGCCATGCGCGCCACCGCGTCGATTTCCGAGCCGCGCGTGCCGGCGGGAAAGCGCAGCGTGGAAATGCCGATCATACCTTTCAGCACCAGTGTGAAGCGCTCGCGCATCTCCTCGGTCGGCTGGCCGATCGGCACCGTGCGGGTGATATCGGTGGTGCCGTCCTGATACTGGGCGCCGGAATCGAGCAGGAACAGCTCGCCCTTTGCCAGCTCGCGGTTGGTGGCGCGCGACACGCGGTAGTGCATGATGGCGCCGTTCGGACCGCTGCCTGAAATGGTGTCGAAGGAGACGTCGCGCAGCGGCATCTGCGTTTCCTCGCCGGTCTGCCGGCGCACCTCCTCCAACTTGGTGACAACGGTTATTTCGTCGAGCGTGCCCGGCTTTTGCCGTTCCAGCCAGCACAGCAGTTTCGCCACGGCCGCCCCGTCTCGGCGGTGCGCGGCGCGGCTGCCGGCGATTTCCGCCTGGTTCTTGGTGGCGCGCGGAATGCGGGCGGGATCGGCCGCTGAAACAAATGCGCCGCCATTGTCCTCGACCAGCATTCTCAGCTTCTCCGCCGCCAGCACCGGGTCGAGCGCGATCTTGGCGCCGCCCTTGGCAAGGGTAACGACCGCCGCCTCGAATTCGCCGGGCTCGTGCAGATCGGCGAGTTGGGTGAGATAGGCGGCGACCGTGCGCGAAAACTTGCGCTGGTCCATGAACAGCTGGTGCTTGCCGTCGGCGGCAGGGATCGCGAAGCCGAGCGCCAGCGGCGTGTGCGGCACGTCACCGCCACGGATGTTGAAGGCCCAGGCGATCGAGGAGGGGTCGGTGAGCACGGCGTGCGTCGCGCCCTCCTTGCCGATTGCCGCCACCAGCCGCGCCAGCTTGTCCTTGGCGAGTTCCCCGGCAAAGCCGATCGGGTGGATTTCGACCGGCGCCACGGGCGGCGCCGGCTGATCCTTCCAGATGATGTCGATCGGGTTCCTGTCGAGCGGCACCAGCGTCGCGCCGGATTGCTCGGCCGAGGTTTTCAGCGCCTTGACCTCAGCGATCGTGTGCAGCCACGGGTCGAAGCCAAGCCTGGCGCCCTTGCCGAGATTGTCCTTGATCCAGGAGGCCGGCGGGTTGTCGACGAGACTCTCGATCGCAAAAATGTCGAGATCGACCTCGTGGCGCACTTGCAAGGTATAGCGGCCATCGACGAACATGAAGGCGCGGTCACGCTGCACAAGTGCTACGCCCGCCGAGCCGCTGAAGCCGGTCAACCATTTCAGCCGCGCCGAGCGATCGGCGACATACTCGCCCTGGTGCTCGTCGGCGCGCGGCACCAGGAAACCGTCGAGGCCATTATCCGCCAGCCATCGCCGCAGCAACGTCACGCGCGGCTTGCCGACGCTGGGGTCGCCTGCGGAATCGAAGGTCTGGAACATGGTATGCCTCCTGTATCGGGCGCGACCGTAGCGCATGACCCGGAAAACCGGAATCGATTTTCGCCAATCGCAACAGGCTCGGATTGGTCCAAAGCGCGTTGCGTCTCAGTGCTTCAGGTGGATCGTCACCCAGCCTTCGCGATGCAAGGTCCTGACATGCCGGAAATTCTGGCCGACATAGGCCGAGATCACCGCATTGCATTGGCGCTCGAGGATGCCGGACAACACGATCGAGCCGCCGAGGCTGATGTGCCTGGCCATCTCAGGCGCCAGCCGCATCAGCGGCCGCGCCAATATGTTGGCGACGATGAGGTCGAAAGGCGCGCGCTTGCCGAAGATCGGGTGGTGGAAGCCGGGCGCCGTCACCGTTTCAACCAGCGCCTTGACGTGGTTGAGGCGGGCATTGGCGGCGGCGACCCTGACGGCGATCGGATCGATGTCGGTCGCCAGCACCGGAATATGCGCCAGTTTGGCGACGGCGATTGCCAGCACCGCGCTGCCGGTGCCGAGGTCGAGGGCATTCCTGGGACGTTCGCGGCGCACGACCCGTTCCAGCATTTCGAGGCAGCCGGCCGTGGTGCCGTGATGGCCGGTGCCGAAGGCAAGGCCGGCCTCGATCTCGATGGCGAGTTCGCCGCTGTGGCGCTTCCGGCGGTCATGCGCGCCATGGACGAAGAAACGTCCGGCGCGCACCGGCTTCAGTCCCTCCAGCGAGCGCGCCACCCAGTCGATGTCGGGCAAAACCTCGCGCTCGATCGGCTTCGACAGGGACAGTCCCACAAGGCTGTCTTTTAGCCGCGCCTCAACCGCGTCGACATTGCCGTCGGTGTAGAGCGAAACCTCATAGATGTCGCGGTCTTCATCGACTTCGAGCACGGCGATCGGCAGGCCTTCATCCTCGAAAGCCGGCTCGAGCGCGGCAAAGATGCGGTCGGCCTCGATCTTCCCAGCGATGAAGTGGAGCCTGGTCTGACCCATCAGTTGGTCTCTTGCTTGAGCATGATCTCTGGACAACACTTTTCTGTCCGAGAAAACCGGATTCCACATTTAGGGATCATGCCTAGCCTGCTGCCAGCCGCTTCAGCTTGGCAATCGCGGTATCGGCGCTTTCGCCATAGGCGATGGTGCCCGAAAACTCGCCCTTGGCATTGAGCAGCAGCGCCGAGGCGGTGTGATCCATCGTATAATCGCCGTCGCCGGTGTCGACCTTCTTCCAGTAGATGTTGAAGGACTTCGCCATGGCGTGCACCTTGTCGGGATCGCCCGATATGCCGACGATGCGGTCGGAGAAATTGCTGACGTAAGTGTTCATCACAGGCGGCGTGTCGCGCTCTGGATCGACGGTAACGAAGTAGGCGTTGAGGTTCTTGCCGTCGTCGCCCAGCGTCTTCAGCCAGCCGGCCATTTCGAACAAAGTGGTCGGGCAGACTTCCGGGCAATGGGTGAAGCCGAAGAAGACGATGCTGGGTTTTCCCCGGAAGGCGGCTTCGGTGATTGGCGCGCCTTTCTGGTCGACCAGCGTGAATGGCGCGCCATACGGTTCGCCACCATAGTGGCCGCGATAGAAGTCAAAGGTGAGCCAGCCGATGCCCGCCGCCATCAGAACGAGAATGCCGACCAGAATTGAACGCATCATCAGGAATTGTCCGTAGCAGAAATCATCGAGCGCCGGATCGGCGCCTCTCTGCCGGCAGTCTTAGCCGGTCGCAGGGGGCAAGGCAAAGATGCCGCGTTGCCGCAACCGGGCTGGGCGCTACCTTGCAAACAGCTGGCCCTTATCCCACCTGAGACCGGCAAACTGAACCTGAGGAGGCTCCCTTGCAAAGACGGACTGGGCAGAGACGGATTGGGCAGAAACTGATCGGCGGCGCGCTGGCCGCATGCATTGCCCTTGGCGCCGGTGCCGCAGCGGCAGAGGAAGTCGGCAAGGTCGGCGTCGATTGGGTCGGCAACGACATCATCGTCGAGGCGATCAAGGATCCCAAGATCGACGGCGTGACCTGCCATGTCTCCTATTTCGACCGCAGCGTCATCGACCGGCTGCACAAGGGCAACTGGTTCGAGGATCCGTCTGATTCCTCGATCTCCTGCCGCCAGACCGGGCCGATCACCATCGGCGACATCGACATGAGCGAGGGCGGCGAAGAGGTGTTCAAGCAAGGCATCAGCCTGATCTGGAAGAAGCAGGTGGTGAACCGCATCTACGACAAGAAGAACGAGACGCTGATCTATCTCTCGCATTCGCGCCAAGTGCAGGACGGCTCGGCGAAAATGTCGGTGACGACCGTGCCGCTGTTCGGCCAGAACGTGGTGTGGACCGGCGGCAAGCCGAAATAACGATCCTCCGGGCGCAACGCGACAATTGCTTCCGCAATTGCGCGGGGGTAAATCCGCCAGATGGACCGTACCGAAAACCTCGTCCTGAAAGATCCCGAGCCGCGCATCCATTCGACCGCGGAGCTGAAAGCGTGCAAGCTTGGCCGCTATGCCTCGATCGGCGAACGGGTGGTGCTGCGCGAGGTCAATGTCGGCGATTTCTCCTATTTCGAGCGCCACGCCGAGGCGATCTACACGACGATCGGAAAATTCTGCTCGATCGCCGCCAACAGCCGCATCAATGCCTTGGAGCATCCGATCGAGCGGATCACGCAGCACAAGCTCAGCTACCGGCCGAACGAGTATTTCCGCTGGCTGGGCGTCGACGCGGCGTTCCGCGCGCGGCGGCAGGCCAAGGCGGTCGGCATCGGCAATGATGTCTGGATCGGCCATGGCGCCGTCATCATGCCCGAGATCAGCATCGGCAATGGCGCCATCATCGGCGCCAATTCGGTGGTGACGCGGGATGTGCCGGCCTACACAATCGTCGCCGGCGTACCGGCGAAGCCGTTGCGCATGCGCTTTCCCTCCGAGATCGCGGCGCGGATCGAAAGCCTTGCCTGGTGGGACTGGCCGCCGGAGAAACTCGCCAAAGCGGTTCCCGACATGCAGGCCTTGCCGATTGAGGATTTCCTCGATCGTTGGGAGCAAGAGCATTCCTGAGAGCTCGCCGCGCGTGCGCGGTTTCATCGACTGGCTGGCCGAAATCCTGGCGCCGACATTCTGAACGGCACGTGTCGGGAAGAGTTCCGCCGGTCTGCGGCAACGCAACGGACCCCTTCCGCCATGCGGGGGTGGCGCAGCGGAAGGGGCTTGGAGACAAATCCGCCGTGAAGCGGAACGAACAGGTTTTGGCCTGCATGGTGACTAATGGCAACAAACCGATAAGGCGGCTTTTCACGGCGCTGCGCCTTTGGCGTGCATACAATTGCACCAGCGATGCCCTCTGCGACAGGGAACCGGAAGCGGCTGCCGGTTGTTTATTGTTGGAGCGATGAATGCGGCCTTGGTCAGCTCGTCGCGCTTTGAACGGTTGAGGATGTGAATGATCGAAAAGCTGTTTACCAGAATCGCCAACACCGTTTCGCACTTGGCGGGCCTGCCGCCGACTTTCATCGCCTGTTGCGCCATCGTTATCGTCTGGGCGGTAAGCGGGCCATTCTTCGGCTTCTCCGATACGTGGCAGCTCGTCATCAACACGGGAACGACGATCATCACCTTTTTGATGGTGTTCCTGATTCAGAACACCCAGAACCGCGACGGCGCCGCGGTTCAGGCCAAGCTCGACGAACTGATCCGCGTCAGCGAGGGCCACAATCATTTCATCGGCATCGAGCACCTGACCGAATCCGAGGTCGAGGAGATCAGAGACAAATGCGAGCGGGCGGCAAAACGCCATGACCACGAGCTCGCCGAACTGGCGGGCAAGAAGGCCGTCGCGCAAAAGCGCACCGCGAAAAAACGCGCGCCCGCCTGAGTCTCGGCTTTGGCTGAGTTCGACGATCAGTTTCCCATAAAGGCCGCGAAAGCGTCCTTATGGTCGGGGTGCCAGCGCGAGAGAGCAGGCCGGTTCTCGATGATGTCGCCGATCGCCCAGGCCATGCGCTTTTCATCGGTCGGCCGCATCACCTCATTGTCGGGGCAGAGGATGTAGAAGTCCCCACGCGCCAGCGAAGCCAGCATGAAGTCGACCACCTGCTCGCCGGTCCAGGCGCCAGCGGGTTTTTCGACCGCTCCTTCGGTGAGGCCGGTGAAGGTGAAGCCGGGAATGAGAAGATGCGCCGCGACCTTCGCGCCCGGCTCGTTGCGCAATGCGTGCGCCAGCCCTTCGGTGAACGTCTTCAATGCCGATTTGGAGACGTTGTAGGCGAGATTGCCGGGTGGCGTGGTGATGCCTTGCTTGGAGCCGGTGTTGATGATCAGGCCAGGCTCTCCGGAGGCCAGCATGGCCGGAGCGAAGGCCTCGACGCCATGTACGACACCCCAGAAATTGATGTCGATCATCCGCTTCCAGGCGTCGCCGTTCTCCCACGGTTTTCCCGGATTGTTGCCGACGCCGGCATTGTTCATCAGCAGCGATACGGCGCCGAAAGCGGCATGCGTCTTTTCCGCCAGCCGGCCGAGTTCGTCGGCCTTCGAGACGTCTGTGGCGACCGCAAGCACGGCATTCTCGCCGGCGATCGCGGCGACTGCCTGGCGGGCCGCATCGAGGCGCGCGCCGCCAATGTCGGCCAGCACCAGTCTCATGCCCATAGCCGCCAGCCTTTTGGCGGCGGCAAGCCCGATGCCGCTGGCGCCCCCGGTGATGACGGCGACGTTGCCTCGGCTGAGGGCGGGCAAAGCGGATTGGATTTCGGCGTCGGAGGTCATGATCTTTTTCCTAGGGTTCGGGTGGCGCCGAACTTAGCGCGGGACGCGCATCGTGCAAGGCCGTCCCGCGTGTTCGGGTTGACCGCATCAACGGCGGCTGTGCATGCTGCGGCTGAACAGGAGACTGCCGATTGACCGACTGGGTTGCGATCCTGAAGGAGCAGACCGCCACCGGCGACCAGATGGGCCGCGAGGTGCCACAGATGCTTGCCAATCCGGACATAAGCGAAGCGCAGGTGAAGACCTTGTTTTCGGCACTCGAAAAACAGGCCGAGTTCGTCGAGAAATTGCGCATGGCGCTGGAAAAATTCGGCCATGATTTTTCGATCATCAAGGCGGCCGAGCGGCTGGAGGAGCGCTATGCCGACCTAGCCGCGTCGGTTGCCGAAAAGCTGAAGGCGATGCGCAAGTAGAGGCGTCCTACGCTACTTTTCCAGCACCCGCGAAAAACGCGTGTCCGGAACGAACCAGACGGCGGCCACCAGCACGAAGATCGCAACGCCGATCCATTGGTTGACGAAGGCAAGCGGGACGGCGGCGGCGTAGAGGGCCACCGAGATCTTGCCCTTGCGGTCATTGCCCAGCGCCTTGGCGAAGGCGGTGTCGTTGCCGTGCAAATGGTGCAGCTTGGTGGCGAGAAAGGTGTAGGCGACCGCGCACAGCACCAGGTCGATGCCATAGACGGCGACGGGGACCGGCGCGAAATGGTTCTCGCCCATGAAGGCCGTCGTCGCCGGCATCAGCGACAACCAGAACAGAAGGTTGAGGTTGGCCCACAGCACGCGGCCGTCGACCCTTTGGACGGTGTGGAACATGTTGTGCAGATTGTTCCAGTAGATACCGACATTGATGAACGACAAGACATAGCTGAAAAAGATCGGCCACAGCGGCAGAAGCGCTGAAAAATCCTCCCCATGGGGCACTTTCAGCTCCAGCACCATGATGGTGATGATGATGGCGACCACCCCATCGGTGAATGCCTCGACTCTACCTTTTCCCATGGATTCTCCTTCTCGATGGAAAGACGTTAAGCGAGGATTTCGGGCAAGACCATCCTGACAAGGTTGTCAGGATGAAGTTCGGCGCGTGGAACGGCCATCCTTACATGGACGTTGGGGCGCAATTGGGCGTTGGGCGATTGGCCGGAGGTTGCCATGACCAGCTATGCCGAGACCATAACGCGCGACAACGGACTCGATGGCCGGCCCGCGATGGCCGCGGTTGCCGCCATGATCGCCGCTCTGTTCGCCGGCAGCACGGTGCTGACGCCGCTTTACGTCATCTACAAGCAGGCCTTCGGTTTCTCGCAGATCACGCTGACGCTGGTCTACGCCGTCTATGTCGTCGGCAATCTCGGCGCATTGCTGATGTTCGGGCGCTTGTCCGACGGCATTGGCCGCCGTCCTGCGGCGCTGGCGTCGATGGCCATAGCGGTGGTCAGCGCGCTGGTGTTCCTGTTGGCCGAGAACGTCGCATGGCTCGATGTCGCCCGCATATTGAGCGGCCTTGGCATCGGCGTCGGCGCGGGAACCGGCACGGCCTGGCTTGCCGAATTGATCGAGGGTAAGGACAAATCGCGCGCGGCAATCATCGCCACCAGCACCAACTTCGTTGGCCTTGGCCTCGGCGCGCTGGCATCGGGCCTGCTCGCCGAATATGCGCCCTGGCCGTTGAGACTAACGTTTGCGGTCTATCTTGCCTTGCTCGTGGTGGTGACGCTGTTGATCTGGCGCACCAGGGAAACCGTTTCGCGGCCGGGAAGGCTGGCCGATGTTTCGCTGCGGCCGCGGCTGTCGGTGCCCGCTGATATCCGCGCCGCTTTCGTGGCGCCGGCCGTCACCGGCTTCGGCGCCATGGCGCTGGTCGGCTTCTATGCAGCCCTGGCGCCGAGCATCCTGGCGCAGCAGCTGCATGTGGCCAACCATGCCGAGGCCGGCGGGCTGTTCTTTGAACTGTCGATGGTTGCGGCCGCGACCATTCTGGCCACGGCCCGACTGTCCAGCCGCGCCGGCATGCTGGGCGCGCTGGCGCTGATGATCCCGGCCGTAGGGCTGATGGTTGCTGCGCAGTTTTTCGCCTCGATGTCGCTGATGATTGCCGCCACCGCTCTGTGCGGCGTGGCGGCTGCGCTCGGGTATCGCGGCGGCCTGCAGGTGGTGAACCAGATCGCACCTGCCGAGCGCCGCGCCGAATTGGTGTCGGCATTCTTCATCTGCTGCTTCTGCGGCAATGCGCTGCCGGTGATCGGCATTGGGCTGCTGTCGAGTTGGGCCACTCCGACGACGGCAAGCCTGGCCTTCGCCGGCATGATCACGCTGTTCTCTGTCGTAGCGCTGGGGTTCGGCGTCAAATACGCGCGCTGAGCCTCACCCGTTTGGCGTCCCGGGCGCCATGTTTGCCCGTCCGCGCGGGATGCCGAGGCCGGTGTCGGGCGGCTCGCCGGCGGCCGGCCGGTCCTCGATCATGTGCATGGTGCGCCAGCGGCCGAAGCGATAATAGGCGGCGGCCAGCACCAGCGAGGTGATCGATCCCGCCGGAAAACTCCACCACAGCGCTTCCTCGCCGATGTAGCTCCTGAAGAAGTAGGCAAAGCCGGTACGCACGACCATCACGGAAATCACCAGAATGATCAGCGGCGGCATCACGGCACCGGTGGCGCGCACGGTCGCGAACAGCACGATGGTGACGCCGAACAGGATGAACGACCAGGACGCCACCTTGTTGATGTGGGCTGCAATGTCGATTGCGGTGCTGTCCCCGCTAAGGAACAGGCCGAGTACCGGCCTGTCGAAGAAGAACAGCAGCGCCACCAGGGCGCCGGTGAGCACCAGGTTGAAGCCGACGCCGGACGCCGCGATGCGACCGATGCGGTCCCACCGCCCTGCGCCGACATTCTGGGCCGCCATCGACGAGACTGCGGCGCCGATCGCCAGTGCAGGCATCTGGATATAGGTCCACAGCTGCGCCGCGATGCCATAGGCGGCGGCGACCTGCGAGCCGTAGGAGTTGACGATGCCCATCACGGTCAGCGCCGCCGCCGAAATGACGATCATCTGCAGGCCCATCGGCACGCCCTTGAAGACGACGATCCTGAGCAGCGCCGGATCCGGCCGCAGCAGAGCGAGGTTCGCGCCGGCGAGCCGCAACGGATGCTTTCTGGCATAAAGCACGACGAGGATGGCGATCACGCTCACCGTCTGGCCGATCAGCGTCGAGGTGGCGGAGCCGGCGATGCCGAGCTCGGGGAAGGGGCCGATTCCGCGAATGAGCAGCGGATTGAGGATGATGTCGAGCACGACGGCGAGCGCCATGAAGAAAAATGGCGTGCGCGAATCACCCGCACCGCGCAGCACCGTCATGACGAAGGACAGAAGATTCATCATCGGCACGGCGACGAAGATGATGCGCAGATAGGAGCGCGCCAGCGGCAGCGCATCGGGCGGGGTGCCCAGTGTGTTGAGGATAGCGTCGACCCAGATCCAGCCGCAGACGGCGAAGATAGCCGAGACGAGGAAGAAGAAGCTGGCGCTGGTGCCGACGATGCGCCGCGCCTCGGGCAGGTCGCGGGCGCCGACCGATTGCGCCACCAGGATGGTGGCGGCCATGCCGATGCCGAACACGGTGCCAAGAATCAGGAACAGCACCAGATTGGCGTTTGAGGTCGCCGTCAGCGCCGATTCACCGAGGAAGCGGCCGACCCAGACGGCGTTGATCGAACCGTTGAGCGACTGCAGCACATTGGAACCGAGCACCGGAAGCGCGAACAACAGCAGCGTGCGAGGGATTGGGCCGCTGGTGAGATCGCCGGTGCGCCGGCGCGGTAGTATTTTTTCGTCCATGGGCTGTTCGGCGAAGGTTCATCTCAAAGTCCGCCCGGCAATGATCGCCGATTTAACGGACAAGGTCGATGCGGCATTGGAACATGCCACCTGGCGGCTTCACGCTAATCAGTTCTCAAAACATCCGGAATGGGATATGGGTCGTCGCCGCGTGGGGTCGCATATCCTGTTGGATATGATGAATAGGCTGGGGGGATCATGTCCGACAATCCGCTTTTTTCCGAGCGCCTGAACCGGCGCGCGTTTCTTGGAATATCCGCTTTGGGTGCCGCTTCCATGGCGCTTTCAGCCTGCACCACGACCGACGTCGTGGTGCCGCCAACGCCCGCTCCGGCGCCCGAACCGGCTCTGGGCGATGCCGCCACCATGTATTCGGCGCGCGTCGATGAGGGCTTTTCATTGCCGGCAATCCCCGTGGCCAAGCTCGATCCGAAGTTCGTGCGCCAGATCGTGGACGATCCGACCGGCGAAAAACCCGGCACGATCGTCGTCGATACATCCGAGCATTTTCTCTATCTGGTGCGCGATGGCGGCAAGGCAATGCGCTATGGCGTAAGCCTCGGCAAGGCCGGGTTTGGCTGGACCGGCAGCGCCGTGATCCAGGCGCGCAAGAAATGGCCGGTGTGGACGCCGCCGCCGGAAATGATCCAGCGCCGGCCGGAACTGGCGAAATACAAGGACGGCATGCCGCCCGGACCGCAGAGCCCGCTCGGCGCGCGCGCGCTCTATCTGTTCCGCGACGGCAAGGACACGATGTACCGGCTGCACGGCACGCCGGAATGGGATTCCATCGGCAAGAACGCGTCGTCGGGCTGCGTGCGCTTCATGAACCAGGACATCATCGACCTCTACAGCCGGGTCAACGGCGTAGCCCAGGTCTATGTGCGCCCGAACCTGTCGGCCGCGGGCAAGATCATGGCTGTGTCGAGCCGGACCGCCGAGCCGATCGATGCCGGCGTGCCAAGGGATGCGGAGATTTTGAAATAGGTGCCTTCACGGCATCGCTGATCGCCGACAGACGGTTAAAGGCGGACGCGCCGGGCGCGTCCGCCTTTCCGTATATGGCTACTTCTTGGCGAGGCCCGGAAGCGTGACCTGATAGACCAGGAACATGGTATCGACATCGGCGCCGTCTTCGGCCTTGTAGGGCGCGCCGACCTGAAAACCGTCCTGGGTGAGAAAGTCGTTATCGTTGCCGACGAACAGGAAATAGTCGTCGGGCAGCGCCGGATCGAGAACGCTGACCACCGACATCGCTTCCCACTTCTCCGACAGATTGTTCTTGTCGTTCGGCTTGCCGTCATGCAGGCCGAAACGGCCGAGTTCCTTGTTGTCGTTGATGTCAATGAACGGCGTCAGCTTGGCCGGGGTCACCGAGGGGTCGAGCACGCCCTTGGGCGCCAGCGGCTTGTCGGCGGCATCGAAGGCGCCGCCGGCAATGTCGGTGGCGCCAGAGACGTCGACGACGAAAATCTGGCGCAGCAGCGAAGTATCGCCCTTCACCCCCTGGCCGTTTCCGCTGTCGCGCGCCAGCATCAGGAAGGTCTTGTCGGACAGCGCCACGATTTCGCTCTGCGCGGCGACCTTGGTCTTGTCCTTGGCGTCCTTGAACACCGGCAGCGGCACGGCATATTCATGCACCAGCTTGAGATGGGCCGGGTCGGAGGCGTCGTAGACCAGCGCGCGGGTGTTCTGGCGCGTCGCGGGCGAATCGCCGCCATCCTGGCGGGGCGCCGACTGCAGCACAGTGATCAGCGACTTGCCGTCCGGCGTCAGCGCCATGCCTTCGAGGCCTTGATTGTTCTGGCGGCCGGTTTCGGGATCCTTCGGATCGGGTTCGGCTGCACCGGGGCCCGGATTGTCGGAGGCGAAGTTCGGCGCGCCCTTGCGCATCGGCACCAAAGCGGCGGGCGGCTGCGTTGCCGACAACAGATGGCCGTCGGCCGAGAAGCGGTAGATGTTGGGGCCGTATTCGTCAGAGATGAACATGGTGCCGTCGGGCAGCCGCGCGATCGCCTCATTGTCGAGCGCCAGCTTGCCATTGGCCTCGGGCAGGATCGGCAGGTCGCCATTGGCCGCGCGCACGCCGTTGAGCGGATCGAGACCGGTGGCGTCTGCGCCCTTGTCGTCGGTGAGCAGCAGGGAATCGGCTAGCGTCGCCTTGACGCCGGTCCGTTCCTGGCCGGCGGTGGGCGTGGCGCCCAGTGCGGTCGGCGTGAATTCGATATGAATAGTGTTGAGGCGCGGCCGGTAGTCGGTGGTGCCGACGACATTGTAGCCGCGGTCGGGCAGCAACCAGAGCGAGCCCTTGTAGCCGTCCGCGCCACGGTTCCAGCTTGCGGCGTCGATCGACATGCCGGAGCCGGAGCCGAAGGTCTCGCCGAACTTGTCCTTCTGATCGGCCGGAATGCGGCCGACGCCGACCAGGCCCTTGTTGACGAAGCCGCCAACGGTGGCGGTGCTGTCGGCAAGGGCAGGGGTCAGGGCGGTAAACAGCGCCAGCGCGGCGCCGAGCGACACGGTTCGGTGCGAGATTTTCATGGAGATCCTCTTTGTGACAAGCCTTGAGCGGCGCAAAGGGGCCACCGCATCGCATCGACGATGTCGCCCTCTCGCAAAG
The DNA here is from genome assembly GCF_040319795.1 of Mesorhizobium sp. M0862. Classification (NCBI taxonomy): domain Bacteria; kingdom Pseudomonadati; phylum Pseudomonadota; class Alphaproteobacteria; order Hyphomicrobiales; family Phyllobacteriaceae; genus Mesorhizobium; species Mesorhizobium sp. M0862. The sequence goes on along the minus strand of NZ_JAMYOJ010000018.1, from coordinate 8,600 downwards.
CGGTCTAGGACGCGAACATGATACTTGCGTGACAGAGCGGGCCTCTTCCTTCTCCCTTGTGGGAGAAGGGAGAGACGCACTATCAATCGCTGTCGCGCGCGATCAACTCCAGCGGCCAAACTTCGCGGATGATGCGCGGACCTTCCGGGCCGGCAAAGGCGGGAAGCGAGGCCAGCAGCATTTCGGCCAACCGCCTTCCCATCGGCTCCAGCGCCGGGCGGAAGGCGGTCAGCGCCGGTGAAAAGTAGCGGCAGAGCGGCGTGTCGACGATGACGATCACCGCGATGTCGTGGCCGGGCCTGATGCCCATCTCGGCCAGTGCCTTGCAGCCGCCGAGCGCCATTGCGTCATTGTTGAAGATGATGGCTGTGGGCCGGTCCTTGGAGAGCATCACGCGCGGCGTCACCTGGTAGCCGCCTGCCTCGTTGATGAAGCCGTCGGCGATCAGGCCGGGGTCGACTTCGATGCCATGCCGCTCCAGCGCCTTGCGGTAGCCGTCGAGGAACAGGTAGCCGAAGTTGAGATCAAGCGAAGGGCGGATGGCGGCAATCCGGCGGTGGCCGCGCGCGACCAGCCGGTCGACGGCTTCATCACCCGCCCTCTCGAAATCGATATCGAGCGAAGGATAGGTGTCGTCGCCGGATTGACTTCGCCCAAGCGTGGCGAAGGGAAAGCCGGCCTTGCTGAGATAGTCGATCCGATCGTCTTCCCGCCGTGTATTGGCCAACACGACCGCGTCGGCCCGGCGCGTCTCAACCACGCGGCGCAGCCTCTCCTGCTGATATTGGCCGGGCTCGCCCATGACGACCATCAGATCCAGGTCATCCTCGGCCAGCCGGCCCTGCAGACCGATCAGGAACGGGATGAAGAACGGTTCGCCATATTGCTGGTCGCCCGGATGCGGCTGCAGCATGAAGGCGATCGAATGGGTGGTGCCTTGCCGCAGGCTGCGGCCGGACTGGTTGGGCGAATAGTTCAATTGCTTGGCGGCGGCGAGCACGCGCTGGCGGGTGTCGGCATTGACGTCGGCGCGGCCGTTCAACGCCCGCGACACGGTGCCGATCGAAATGTTCAGGTGACGCGCGAGGTCATGGATGCTGGACGCCAAGGACAGTTCTCCCCCTGTCTTGGCTAGCACCGGCTGCCGCCCAGGCCAAGGCTTCGGGATGATTTTCGCTGACAGCCGATTGACATTCTACGCCATCGGGTGTGTTCTCGTAAACGTTTACGGAGAAACGTTTACGGTGATGCCGGAAATGCCGTGACATTCGGTCTGGAGGGACCGGACGGGAGGAATGCCGGATGATGAATGCCGTCCTCGTCGGCTGTGGAGCGATGAGCAAGGCCTGGCTCGATGCCGCGAGGCAGATCGACGGGCTGGCCATTGTCGGCCTTGTCGATCTCGACGCCGAACGGGCGAAGGCGAGGGCGCACGAATACGGGCTCGACGGCGCAGTAATCGGCACCAGCCTCGACGCGGTGCTCGACCAGACCAGGCCCGACGCGGTGTTCGATGTCGTGGTTCCAGCCGCCCGGCGTGATGTCGCCTTTGCCGCCTTTGCCCATAATTGCCATCTGCTGACGGAAAAGCCGCTGGCCGATACTCCGGAAAATGCGCGCGCCATCGTCGATGCGGCGCGTAACGCGGGGCGCGTCCATGCGGTCGTGCAGAACCGCCGCTATGTCGCCAATGTCCGGCGCATAAGGCGCTTTCTCGACTCCGGCGCCATCGGCAAGCCAACCAGCATCCATGCCGACTTCTTCGTCGCGCCGCATTTCGGCGGCTTTCGCGAGGAGATGGCGCATGTGCTCTTGCTCGACATGGCGATCCACACATTCGACGCCGCCCGCTACATGGTCGCAGGCGATCCCGCCGGCGTCTATTGCCAGGAATGGGATCCGGCGAATTCCTGGTACCGGCAGGGCTCGTCGGCCAGCGCTATCTTCGATCTCGGCGGCGGCAAGCGCTTCACCTATGCAGGCTCCTGGTGCGCGGCGGGCTTCCGCACCAGTTGGGAGAGCACATGGCGCATCGTCGCCGAGCACGGCAGCCTGCTCTGGGACGGCGAGGACGGACTGAAGGCCGAGGTTGTGTTGTCGGTCCGCGACGGCCTGTTCGACCTGACCCAGCCCATCACAGTACCGCCGCTCGATTCCGCCGACCGCGTCGGCGGTCATCTCGGCATCATCAAGGATTTCATCCACGCCATCGAGACCGGCAGCGAGCCGGAAACCCGTGGCAGCGACAACATCAAAAGCCTGGCCATGGTTTTTGGCGCCATCGAAAGCGCCGAGACCGGACGGCGCGTCGCAATCACACAGGAAGCATCATGATGCCAAACCCGCTTCTCGACATCCGGATCGGCACCATGGTGCGGGCCAATCTCGAAGACCCGGCCGCCTACATCAAAGAGATTCTGCCGCTCGGCTTCGAGAGCATCCAGCCCTTCTTCTGGCAGACGCTGGGCGGCAAGGATCTGGCGCGGCTCGCCGGTGAGATTGGCGAGGCGATCGGCGATGCCGATGTCGCCGTGTCGTCGATCGGCGTGTTCGGCAATCCGCTGGAGGATGGCGAGGTCGATCGCGGCGTGCTCGCGGCCTGGGAAACCGTCATCGACAATGCGCATCTGTTCGGCGCTTCGATCGTCAGCGGCTTCACCGGACGTCTGCGTGGCAAGAAGCTGACAGACAGCCTGCCGCGCTTCCGTGAGGTTTGGGGTCCGCTGGCCAGGCGCGCCGCAGACAAGGGCGTGCGCATCGCCTTCGAGAATTGCGCGATGGATGGCAACTGGGCGGCCGGCGACTGGAACATCGCCCACAATCCCGATGCCTGGGAGTTGATGTTCAACGAATTGCCCGACGACAATCTCGGCCTCGAATGGGAGCCCTGCCATCAGCTTGTCTATCTCATCGACCCGATGCCGCAGATCCGCAAATGGGCGCCGCGCATCTTCCATGTCCACGGCAAGGACGCGACGGTGCGCTGGGATGTGATCCGCGAGCACGGCGTGTTCGGCAAGCTGCCCTTCGTGCAGATGCGCACACCCGGGTTTGGCGACAGCGACTGGACGCGGGTGATCAGCGAATTGCGGCTGGCCGGTTACAAGGGCGCCATCGACATCGAGGGCTGGCACGACCCGGTCTATCGCGGCGACCTCGAAATCACAGGTCAGGTGCGCGGGCTGGAATACCTCAAGCAATGCCGGGGAGGAGCGACCTACCTGCCGAACCCGGCGTGACCGAGGGCCGGTGGGAGGAGCCGGCCTGACAGATTGCCAAGCACTGCCGACAAGCACTGCCGACAGGCGAACGACGAAACCCCTCGGCTCACCGAGGACAAAAGGGAGGAACGTGCATGAGCATCGCAATGAGAACGACACTTCTGCGCTCGACCGTCGTGGCCGCCGCCACGGCGCTGTGCGCTGCCATCTCCACTCTGCCGGCGCAGGCGCTCGACGCCCAGTGGTGCAAGGATGTCCACATCCGCTTTTTCGTCGGCGGCGCCGAGGGCGACGCTTTCGGCACCATCGTCTACAATGGCGCCAAGCAGGCGGCGTCCGATCTCGGGCCGAAGGTCGACTACATCTTCTCGCAGTGGGACGTCGAGAAGATGGTGCAGCAATTGCGTGAGGCCGTCGCCGTGAAGCCAAACGGCATTGCCATGATGGGCCATCCGGGCGACGCCGCGATCATGCCGCTGGCCGAACAGGCGCATAAGGACGGCATCAAGATGATGTACCAGAACGTGCCGGTGCCGAAGGTGGTGGACGCGTTCGGCGGCGGCTATGTCGGCGCCCAGCAGGAGCAGCAGGGCCGCGCGCTCGGCACTGAGGCGTTCAAGCTCGGGAAGCTCAAGTCCGGCGACAAGGCAATCATGATCGGTCCGTTCGAGAACGAGGCCCGCGGCGCGCGCGAGCGCGGCACGGTGGCAGCACTCAAGGAAGCCGGCGTCGAGGTCATCCAGCTGTCGTCGCCGCCGAGCGGCGAATGGGCGTCCGACCCCAATCTGGCGATACCGGTGATCACCGCGGCCCTGCTCAACAATCCCGACGTCAAGGCGGTCGGCTATCCCGGCGGCCAGATGCTGGGCAACGTCGCCACCTACATGCAGGCGGCAGGACGCAAGCCCGGCGACATCTTCAACTTCGGCTTCGATACCAGCCCGCAGATCGTCGAGGCGTTCAAGGGCGGCTGGGTGCAGCTGACGGCTGATCAGCAGCCGTTTCTGCAAGGCTATCTGCCGATCCTCAGCCTTTGCCAGCAGGTGGTGCTGGGCCTGGCGCCGATGAATGTCGACACCGGGGCGGGCTTCGTCACGCCGCAGAATTACGAGATCGTCGCCGAGCTCGCCAAGCAGGCGCTGCGCTGACCTCCCAAACTGCCGGCTGGGCGCAAGCCCGGCCGGCAGGACCGCCGGCACCAGGCCGGGATGATACCACAGGAGCGAGGATCGCCATGGCCGAACGCATCATCGAACTGCGCGACATCAGCAAATCCTATGGCCAGGTCTATGCGCTGGGCGGGGTCAATCTCTCGGTCGACCGCGGCGAGGTGGTTGGCCTGATCGGCGACAATGGCGCCGGCAAATCGACGCTGATCAAGATCCTGTCCGGCGTCGTCAAGCCGACCAGCGGCGAGATCCTGGTGCGCGGCAAGCCGGTGACCGGCTGGAGTGCGGCACGCTCGCGCGACGCCGGCATCGAGACGGTCTTCCAGGATCGGGCGCTGGCCGTGCAGCAGACCATTGTGCGCAACATCTTCATGGGCCGCGAACTCACCGGCTTCATGGGCTTTCTGAAGGTCAATAAAGAGATAGAGGAGGCGAGCCGGCTGATGCGCGAGATCGGCTTCACCTCGAAGGTGTTCACGCCGCACTCGATCGTCGGCCAGCTCTCGGGCGGCGAGCGCCAGGGCGTGGCGATCGCGCGCGCCATCTACAAGCAGGCCGAGCTGATCATCCTTGACGAGCCGACGACGGCGCTGTCGCTGACCGAGACCGCCAAGGTCTTCCATTTCGTGCGCCAGGTGCGGGCGAGCGGCCGTTCGATCCTGTTCATCGGCCACAACATCCACCATGTCTTCGACATCGCCGACCGCTTCGTGGTGATTGACCGCGGCAAGGTGGCGCTGACCGCCGATCGCACCGAGGTCAAGTCGGCCGAAGAGCTGATCAATTTCATGGAAGACGTTGCGCATCCCGGAGGATTGCCGGGGCTGCACGAGGCCGGCGACACGGAGAGGGCAGCACGATGAGCAAGACCATGGAACCCGATCTGCAGAGCCCTCTTGGCGGCAAGGCGGCCCGACCTGAGTGGAAGCACCCGTCCGACCATTGGCTGCGCGGTTTCGTCATCGACAACCGCGCAGCGCTCGGCACGCTCGCCGTGTTCATCATCATGATGGCGGCGTTCCTGATCGCCAACCCGACCGTGTTCACCACCTGGTATCTCTACAGATCCGTGCTGACCACGCTGCCCGTTGCGCTGTTCGTGGTGGTGCCGCTGGTCTTCGTCGTCACCTGTGGCGAGATCGACCTGTCGTTTCCCGCAACCATGGGCTTTGCCTCCTGGGTGTTCGCGCTGGTGGTGCAGGCCGGCTACGATCCGTTTCTCGGCATCGCAGCGGCGATTCTCACCGGCACGCTGCTCGGCTTTCTCGTCGGATCCCTGGTCGTTTATGGCGGGCTGTCGTCGCTGATCGCCACCCTCGGCATGAATTTCCTGCTGCGGGGACTGATCCAGATCATCAACGAGGGCAGATCGACGGCATTGACCGGTCTCAGCGACAGCTGGGCGTACACCATCTTCTCCGGTCAGGTGTGGGGTTTTCCGGTACAGGTCTTATGGGCACTCGCCTTCGTCATTTTTTCGGCAATGCTCTACAACCGGCACCGCTTCGGCGCGCAGGTGAGGGTCGTCGGCGACAACCCCGACAGCGCCCAGCAAATGGGCATCGACGTCAAGCGTGTGCGGGTGAAAGTGTTCATCTTCACCGGCATCGGGGCCGCGATCGCCGGCACGTTTTCGGTGATGATCAACTTCACCTGGTGGCCGACCGCGGGCGACGGCTATCTCTTGCCGGTGCTGGCTTCGGTGTTCGTCGGCGGCACGCCGACCTGGGGCGGCATCGGTACGGTTGCCGGTGGAGCGATCGGCGCGGTCACCGTGTCGTTCATCCAGACCGGCGTCGTGGCGGCGGGCCTGAGCGGCTTCTACGTCCAGTTCTTCAACGGGCTGATCATCATCCTGTCGCTGCTGGGGCACAAGTGGAACCAGGCGCGGTACAGGTGAGGGGCGGGCTAAATTGACGGGGACGCTCATGTTGCGGACCGCATGCCCCGACGACTGGGCAGACGCCCGTCGCTTCGTCATTCTAAGGCGGAGCAGGAGCGAAGCTCCGTCGCGTAGACCCTGGAATCCATTCCGCGACCTTGGCGTGCAGCTGCGCAGGATTCCGCACCGTGGCAACGCGTTGAAGACGCGGGATGGATCCTCGGGTCTACGCTGCGTCGCTACGCTCCTTGCTCCGCCCGTGGATGACGAGGCGGGGAGGGCTCCGCCAGACTACAACAATGTGGTCGCTTGTAGGACAACAGGACAAGCGGGCGCTCACACCGCCGCCACAAACCCGTCCAGCACGCGTTTCTGGCCGGCCTTGTCGAAGTCGATGGTCAGCTTGTTGCCTTCGATGTTGGAGATGTTGCCGTTGCCGAATTTCTGGTGGAAGACGCGGTCGCCGACGCTGAAGGGCGACGGCGTGTCGGCGACGGATTTGGCGACCAGTTCGCCGTCAATGGTGCGGCCTTTGACGCTGGTTCGGCCGGCGCCGTAGCCGGAGTCGGTCTCGCCATAGCCGATGCGCTCGACCTGGTGGCCGGAGCGCGAGCCCCAGTTGCGGTCGGTCGCCTCGGTGCGGTTGGCCTGCGCGCGCTGCCAGCCGGGCGTCGCATAGGTGTTGGAGAAGGCGCCGGATTTTTCCGCGCCGACATTGTCGAAGCGCGAGGCGCCGTAGGGGTTCTGCCGCCCTGCGCCCTGGCCGCCACGGCCCGACGCGAACGAACCGCCGCCATAGGAATTGCCGTAGCCGCCATAGGAGTTGCCGCTTTCGGCGACCTCGACATGGGCTTCCGGCAGTTCGTCCAGAAAGCGCGACGGGATGGTCGACTGCCACAGGCCGTGGATGCGGCGGTTGGAGACGAACCACAGATGCAGGTTCTTCTTGGCCCGGGTCAGGCCGACATAGGCGAGACGGCGCTCTTCCTCCAGGCCGGAGCGGCCGCCTTCGTCCAGCGCGCGTTGGTGCGGGAACAGGCCTTCCTCCCAGCCGGGGAGGAACACGGTCTCGAATTCGAGGCCCTTGGCCGAATGCAGCGTCATGATGTTGACGGCGTCAAGCTCGGCGTTCTGCTCGGCGTCCATGACCAGGGCGACATGTTCGAGGAAGGAGCGCAGCGATTCATACTCCTCCATGGAGCGGATAAGCTCTTTCAGGTTTTCCAGCCGGCCCGGCGCCTCGACCGAGCGGTCGTTCTTCCACATGTCGGTGTAGCCGCTCTCCTCCAGAATGGTCTCGGCGAGTTCGGTGTGCGGCGTGGTTTCCAGCGCCTTCTGCCAGCGCTCGAAATTGGCCGCCACTTCGCGCAAGGCCGCGCGGGGCTTGGGCTTCAGCTCGTCGCTTTCTGCGAGCTTGGCGGCTGCCTCCAGCATCGGGATGCGCAAGCTCCGCGCCGTGTCGTGGATCTGGCGGATGGTGGCTTCACCCAGGCCGCGCTTGGGGACATTGACGATGCGCTCGAAGGCGAGGTCGTCGGCGCCCTGCGCGACGACGCGGAAGAAGGCCAGCGCATCGCGGATTTCCATGCGCTCATAAAAACGCGGGCCGCCGATGACGCGGTAATTGAGGCCGAGCGTGACGAAGCGGTCTTCGAATTCGCGCATCTGGAAGGAGGCGCGGACCAGGATGGCCATGTCGTTGAGCTTGTGCTTGGCACGCTGGTAGGTCTCGATGGTCTCGCCGACGGCGCGCGCTTCCTCCTCGGAATCCCAAGCGGCGTGGACATGCACCTTCTCGTCGTCCTCGGCGACCTTCTCGGTGAACAGCGTCTTGCCGAAGCGGCCCTCATTGTGGGCGATGAGGTGCGAGGCGGTGCCGAGGATGTGCGCGGTCGAGCGATAGTTGCGCTCCAGCCGGATGATGGTGGCGCCCGGGAAATCCTTGTCGAAGCGCAGGATGTTGTCGACCTCGGCGCCGCGCCAGCCATAGATCGACTGGTCGTCGTCGCCGACGCAGCAGATGTTGACTTTGTTTTCGCTCACGGGCCGTTCCGCGCCTGCCGGCGCGGGCCCTCCGCCCCCTCTTTTTTGCGCGCCTTCGGCGTCGCGGGAGTCGCCTCGCAACGGCTCGGACGCCCGGTCGGGCTTGCGGCCTTCGGCCGATCGCGCTTTACCCTCCCCTGGATGGGGAGGGTCGCCGCGAAGCGGCGGGGAGGGGTGACTGGCGCCGGCGCGGCCGCCCCCCCCCCCCCCCCCCCCCCCCGGCCGGGCCCCCCCCCCCCCGGGGGGGGGGGGGGGGGGGGGCCCGCGCGCCGCCCCCCGGCGGTT